>JBAVOB010000080.1:0-17507 GCA_049691655.1 Steroidobacteraceae bacterium
GGCGACGGGAACGCTCGTCGAAGGCACGGTGAGCGCGCATCGCACGGGTTACGGGTTCGTCCGCGCCGAGGGGCTGGAAGTGTCCGTGTTCCTGCCGCCGCCGGAGATGGCCGGGATCATGCATGGCGACCGGGTACGGGTGGCCGTGCAGCGTGCCGCTGATGGTCGCTACTCAGGCCGTGTCGAGCAGGTTCTTGCGCGTGGCATCAGCGGTTTCCTCGGCACGGTGGAGATCGCGAATCGTTCGACGTTCGTGACCTCGGCGGATCGCCGGCTAGCCCTGCGTTGCCACGTCGCCGCGGCGGATCTGCATGACGCGCGCAGCGGCGACTGGGTGATCGCTCGCATCACGCGCTACCCGGAAGGCGCGGGGGCCGGTGCCGCGCGCATCGAGAAACGGCTCGATCCCGAGCGGCCGGTGGAGCTCGCGACCGAGGCCGCGGTCGCGCGCTTCGAACTCCCGCACGAGTTCGACGATGCGGCACTGCGCGAGGCGCATGCCTGCGGCCAGCAGGTCGACCCGGCCGAGGCCGCTCGTCGCCTCGATCTGCGGGCGCTCCCCCTCGTCACAATCGACGGCGCCGACGCCAAGGACTTCGATGACGCTGTGTATGCCGAGCGCAGCGGCGAGGGCTTCAGGCTGATCGTCGCCATCGCGGACGTCAGTCACTACGTACGACCGGGGAGTGCGCTCGACACGGCCGCGCGCGAGCGCGGCACATCGGTGTACTTCCCGTCGCGCGTGATCCCGATGCTGCCGACGGCGCTCTCGAACCACCTCTGCTCGCTCGAGCCGCGCGTGGACCGGCTGTGTTTCGCGGCCGACATGACGATCTCGTCCGCGGGAGCGCTGCTCGGAGCGACGTTTCATCCGGCGGTGATGCGCTCGGCGGCACGCCTGACTTATTCGCAGGCCAACGCGGCCGTGTTCGAGGGCCAACCGCAGGTGCGCACGGAACTCGGTGCGCTCCTGAATCCGTTGCTCGTCCTCATGGATCTGTACCGGGTGTTGCAGAAGGCGCGCAATCGGCGCGGCGCCCTCGACTTCGACACGGCGGAGGTCGCCTTCGACATCGATGAGCGGGAACGCGTCCGCGGCATCAACCTCTACGCCCGCAACGACGCGCACCGCCTGGTCGAGGAGTGCATGATCATGGCGAATGTCGCGGTGGCGAGGCACATCGCGCAGTCGAAGATGGCGGCGCTGTACCGCGTGCACGGCGCCCCGGAACAGAAGAAACTCGGCACCTTGCGATCGACACTCGCGGCGATCGGCATCGAGATGGAATTGCCTGAGGTTCCGGCGCCGCGCGACCTGCAGCGCATTACGCAACGGCTTGGTCATGCCCTGGAGCGGCCGTTCCTCGAGTCCGTCATCGTTCGCTCGATGCAGCAGGCGCTGTATCAACCCGAGAACATCGGTCATTTCGGTCTAGCGTTGTCGCACTACGCGCACTTTACCTCACCGATCCGTCGCTATCCGGACCTGGTCGTGCACCGCGCACTGAAAGCGCTCGGCGATCCGCGCGATCTCTCAGGCGCGCGCACCGCACGATCCCAGCTCGAGCTCCTCGGTGCGGACCTGTCGCGCCTCGAGAAGCGTGCGGACGAGGCCGATCGCTTCGTTGCGGCGTTCCTCAAATGCGTGTGGCTGCGCGACCGCATCGGGCAGACCTTCGAAGGGCTGATCACCACGGTCGTGGAGTTCGGCTGCTTCGTGCAGATTCTCGCGATCGCTGCGGACGGCCTATTGCACACCGCAACGCTGCGCGATGACGAGTACGTGATGGAGGACGACGGGCACGCCTGGGTTGGGCGCCGCACGAGGCGCCGGCTGCGGATCGGCACGCGCGTGCAGGTGATTGTCACGGCCGTCAATCCAATCGAGGGGCTCATTGACCTGGACGTCGCCGCGCCCGTTGCGGAAGCGCAACGCTGACCGGCACGGCGACCGGACGCATGACGGAACGCAGCGAACGCATCTATGGCTGGCATCCGGTCAAGGCGTTTCTTGCCCGGCATCCGGATCGTGTGCGGTCGGTACGCATCGCCGCAGGCCGCGAGGATCCACGGGTGCGCGAGGTCGAGAGTGCAGCGGCGCGGCATGGTGTCGCGGTCGCGCGGGTGGGGCGCAGGGAACTCGACCGCCTGCTTGGGGACGTCGCGCACCAGGGCGTGATGGCGGAGATCGCGGCACTCCCGAACTGGACCGAGAGCGATCTCCTGGAAGCGCTCGTGCGCAGCACGGACCCGCTGCTGCTGCTGCTAGACGGCGTGCAGGACCCGCACAACCTCGGGGCCTGCCTGCGCACCGTGGACGCGTGCGGAGCGCTCGCGGTCGTTGTGCCGAAGGACCGCGCGGCGCAGCTGACTCCGGCGGTACGCAAGGTTGCGGCGGGCGGCGCCGAGTCGACGCCGGTGGTCGCGGTCACGAACCTTGCGCGAACGCTCAAGCTCCTGAAGGAAGCGGGTCTGTGGGTCGTGGGGGCGGACGCGGCCGCCGCACAGCGCGCCCAGGATGCCGACCTCAAGGGTCCGCTCGCCCTGGTGCTGGGCGCGGAAGGAGCCGGGCTCCGGCAGCTGACTCGCGACAGTTGCGATTTCCTGGTCGCGCTTCCCCAGCGCGGTACGGTCGAGAGCCTCAACGTCTCGGTCGCGGCCGGCATGCTCCTCTACGAGGCGTTGCGGCAGCGCCAGCCCGCCCGGTGAGTCTCGGTTGCCTGGGCCGCGGGCCTCCGGTATCCTTCGCGGCCCTTTAGATCCGGCCGCTCCTGCGACCGGTTCTCCTTGCCACACCGCCGAGCGCCTCCGGACGGGTGGCTGGTACCCGCGAGGAGGAACCATGAGGCATTACGAGATCGTGTTCCTGGTCCATCCGGACCAGAGCGAGCAGGTTCCCGCCATGATCGAGCGCTACAAAGGGCTCGTCGCGGCGGATGGTGGCCAGGTCCATCGGCTCGAGGACTGGGGTCGCAGGCAGCTGGCGTATCCGATTGCCAAGGTGCATAAGGCGCACTACGTTCTGATGAACGTCGAGTGCGATCAGAAGGCACTCGCCGAGCTCACCGGCGCGTTCCGCTTCAGCGATGCGGTGCTGCGCCACCTCGTGGTTTCGCTGGACGAGGCGGTGACCGAGCCCTCGCCGATGGCGAAGGCCGAGGAAGAGGAGGGTCCGGGCGGCGGGCGCCGCGACCGCGGTCCGCGCGAAGATGCCGTGGGCGGCGATGACGACGGGAGCCTGTCATGAGGCAACAGCGAACGAGCCGCTTTTCGCGCCGTAAGAGGTTCTGCCGCTTCACCGCCGAGGGCGTGAAGTCGATCGATTACAAGGATCTCGCCATCCTCAAGGCGTACGTGACGGAGACGGGCAAGATCGTCCCGAGCCGCATCACCGGCACCAAGTCCTTCTACCAGCGTCAGCTGGCCGTTGCGGTAAAGCGCGCCCGTTTTCTCGCGCTGCTGCCCTACACCGACCAGCACTGAGTTCGAGCGGAGCCGTATTCATGGACGTCATCCTGCTGCAGAAGGTCGCGAACCTCGGCAACATCGGGGACCGCGTCAAGGTGCGTTCCGGGTACGGCCGCAATTTCCTGCTGCCGGAGGGCAAGGCGACGCTCGCAACCGCCGCGAACGTGGCGAAGTTCGAGGCGCGGCGCGCCGAGCTCGAGCGGCTCGCGAACGAACATTTGGCGACGGCGACGGAGCGCGCCGCGGCACTCAAGGACTTCAAGCTGACAATTGCCGCCAAGGCGGGCACGGAGGGGAAACTCTTCGGCTCGATTGGCACGGCCGACATCGCCGAGGCATGCACCAGGGCCGGCATCAGGATCACGCGCAGCGAAGTCCGCCTGCCGAACGGGCCGCTCCGCACCATTGGCGACCACACCGTGGCCGTGCATCTGCACACCGATGTGACCGTGCCGCTGCCGATTTCAATCGTCCCCGAAGAATAAATCCGGCCGGCGGCATTCCGCGGCGCTGCTGCGAGGCGTAATCTCGCGATTATGGCGGCTCCCTACACACTCAGGCGCGATGCGGTATCGGTGGCGGAAATGCGCACGCCGCCGCATTCGGTCGAGGCCGAACAGTCCGTGCTCGGCGGACTGATGCTCGATCCGGCCGCCTGGGAACTCGTGGCGGACGTCGTGACGAGCGGCGATTTCTACCGGCCGGATCACCGGCTCGCCTTCGAGGCGATCGCGACACTCGCGGGCGAGGCCAAGGCCGTCGACGTTGTGACCGTGTCCGAGCAGCTCGAGCGCCGCGGGCAACTCGAATCGGCGGGCGGGCTTGCCTACCTGAGCACGCTGGCGCGGGATACGCCGACCGCCACCAACATCAGGTCCTACGGCGAGATCGTGCGCGAGCGGGCGCTGCTGCGCGCCCTCATCCAGACCGGCACCGACATCGCGACGTCCGTCTACCAGAATTCCGGAGAGTCTGCCCGCGAGCTGGTGGACCGCGCGGAACAGAAGGTATTCGAGATTGCCGAGCGCGGGTCGCGCAGCCGCGACGGCGCGATCGCCGCGCGGGCGCTGCTCCCCGAGCTCATCGACAAGATTGACGAGTGGTACACCAACCCCGAGAAGCTGCGCGGCCTGCCGTCGGGGTTCACCGACCTCGATCGCAAGACCGGCGGCTTCCGGCCGGGCGACCTGGTCATCGTGGCCGGCCGCCCGTCCATGGGAAAGACCGCGCTCGCCATGAATATGGCCGAGCACGCAGCGCTCGATCCGGCCACCCGCGCGTCGGTGGCGATCTTCAGCATGGAGATGCCGTCCGAGCAGCTGCTGCTGCGCATGATGTCGTCGGTCGGTCGCGTGCCCCTGGTGCGGGTGCGCAGCGGCAAGATGGACGCCGACGACTGGAACCGCATCACCGGTGCCTCGCATCAACTCGGCGACGCGAAAATCTACATCGACGAGACGCCGGCGCTCACTCCGACGGAGCTGCGCGCGCGCGCGCGGCGCATCAAGCGCGAGCATGGGCTGCACCTCGTGGTGGTCGACTACATGCAGCTGATGCAAGTGCCGGGCACGCAGGAGAACCGGGCGACCGAGATCGCGGAAATCTCTCGCGGCCTGAAAGCGCTGGCCAAAGAGCTCGAGGTGCCCGTGATCGCGCTGTCGCAGCTCAATCGCGCCGTCGAGCAGCGGGAGCACAAGAAACCGGTGATGTCGGACCTGCGCGAATCGGGCGCGATCGAGCAGGACGCCGACATGATCCTGCTCATCTACCGCGAGGAGGTCTACGACAAGAACACGACCAAGCGCGGCATTGCGGAAGTGAACCTTGCCAAGCACCGCAACGGCGAGATCGGCGAGTTTTCGCTTACGTTCCGCGGCGAGTACACGCAGTTCGTCAACTACGCCGACCCGAGCTACGCCGAGGGCATTCTGCGTTGACGCGGCTTCTGCGGGCGGTCATCGACACCCAGGCCTTGCGTGCGAATCTGCGGGTGATCCGCGAGCGGGCTGTTGGCGCGCAGGTGATGGCGGTGGTCAAGGCCAACGCCTATGGGCATGGCCTCGTGCCGGTGGCGCAGGCGCTGCGCGACGCCGATGCCTTTGCGGTCGCGAGGCTCGAGGAGGGGGTCGCGCTGCGCGAGGCGGGAATCGATCGACCGGTCGTGCTGCTCGAGGGCGTGTTTTCTGGCGAGCAGCTTGCGGTGGCCCGTGGGCATCGGCTCGAGTTGGTGGTGCACGACCCGGCGCAGCTCGAGCTGCTCGAGCATGCGCCTGAGGGTTGGCCGGGCGTCCTGTGGATCAAGGTCGATACCGGCATGAACCGCCTAGGTTTTCGGCCGGAGCGGCTGGCGGACGCGCTCGCGCGGGTTCGCTCCCTGCGCCAGTCACCGTCCGAGATCCGCGTGCTCACGCATCTCGCGCGAGCGGATGAGCTCGAATCGGGCATGACCGCCGATCAAGTCACCCGCTTCCACGAGCTGACTGCGCCGCTGCGGCTCGTCACCTCGATCGCCAATTCCGCGGCGGTGTTCACGTCCGCCGACGCGCGTCGCGCGCACTGGGTACGTCCGGGCCTGGCGCTGTATGGCGCATCGCCGATTCCTGGCGTGAGCGCTGCGAGCCTCGGGTTGACGCCCGCGATGCGCCTCGAGACGAGCGTGATCGCGTTACGCGAGGTGCCGGCCGGAGAGACCGTCGGCTACGGCGGTACCTGGACTGCGCGACGTGCCACGCGGGTGGCGATCCTCGCGGCGGGCTACGGCGACGGCGTGCCCTGGGGGCTACCGAGCGGAGCCGGTGTCTTCATCGCGGGCCAGCGGGCAGCGCTCATCGGGCGGGTGTCGATGGACATGATTGCCGCCGATGTCAGCGGCCTCGCCGACGTCGTGACGGGGCGTGGCGCTGTGCTCTGGGGTGCCGAATTGCCGGTGGAGCAGCAGGCGGCAAGCGCGCGGACGATTCCATACACGCTGCTGTGCGGCGTAAGCCTGCGGGTGCCGCGGGAGTATCGCTGAACGAGGCGCCGCCCTGGCGCCGCTCAGGTCTCGAAAAATCCCATCTTCACGCCGGCAAGCGTGATCACATCGTTGTCGCTCAGCTTGCGTGCCTGGGCGCCGATCGCCGCACCGTTCACGAGCGGCGAGTCGTTTTCCTTCTCGCTGTCGACGTGCACGATGAAGTTACCGTCCGCGCGGCGCGTGATCGCGGCAACCTGCACGCCGGGCCGGCCGAGCGTCGTCAACGCCTTGTTGAGTTCGAGTTCGCGACCGGCGAACGCGCCGGAAAGCACCTGGAGCTTCGCCTTCTTCACCGGTGGCTGACCTTCCGCCAGGGTCTTGCGGGCGGCCGTCGTGCCGATGCCGGGCGCCGCCCGGCTCACCATTTCCGCGGCCGTCTGCACCTTTGCGACGGGGCGCGCCGAGGGCTGGATCACCATCGTCTTCTCGAATTCGTCCTGCTGCTCGTCGTCCTCGACGAAGCGCAGCTGGTGGTGGCCGACGGTGATCACGTCGCCGTGCTGCATCGCGTGTTTCTTGATGAGCTTGCCGTTGACGTAGGTGCCGTTGGTGCTGTTCAGGTCCTCAAGGAACGAGTCATTGAGGATATTGATGATCAGCGAGTGGTGACCGCTGACCGCCGCGTTGTCGATGCGGATGTCGTTGTCGGGGAGCCGGCCGATCGTGTACCGCTCCTTGTTCATGTTGTACTCAGCGAGTACCTGGCTATCCAGGCTCAAGATCAACCGTGACATGTGCGCCCCGAATCAGCTGAACCAGCCGAGGATTTTGTCAAATACTCCCCTGCGCGCAGGGAAGGCATCGAGAACCTGCGCCATGACGACCGAGACGTTGTCCCGTCCTCCATTGTCATTAGCAAGTTGAATCAACTGCTTAGCGACCGTATCAAGGTTAGCACCAAAGGTGGTTATCGTTAAGTGGATATCGTCATTTTCGACCATATCCGACAAACCGTCGGAGCAGAGGACATACACGTCCCCCTTGACAACGGGCTGCTCCTGGATTTCGACGTCGACGTTCGGCTCGACCCCGAGCGCCCGGGTCACGTAGTTCTTGTTGGCAGCGCGCTGGGCTTCCGCGGGGGAATAGAAGCCCCGGTCGACCAGTTCCTGCAGGAGCGAATGGTCCATCGTGACCTGCTCGAACTGCGTGTTGCGCAGCCGGTACATTCGCGAGTCACCGACGTGCGCGATCGAGACATGGTTGTCGAAGAACAGCGCGCATACGATGGTCGTGCCCATGCCCTCGCACTGGGGTTGCGTCTTCGCCGTCTGGAAGATGATCTTGTTAGCGCGGTGAATGGCATCGCGCAGGATGATGGTCGACCGCGCCAGCCCGCTCGCCGAGTCCCGACGCCGCAGATCCTCGCGCTCGGCACTTTCGCGAACCAGGTTCACGATAGTCTTGACGGCGATTCCGCTGGCGACCTCGCCGGCGTTGTAACCGCCCATGCCGTCCGCCATGACGAGCAGCCCGACATCGGGATCGAAGGCGATCGCATCCTCGTTGTGCTCGCGAACCTTGCCCGTGTCGGTGAGCCCCACGCAGCGTACCTTGCCGCGTAGGCTCATCGTGTGGACCTGTCTTCTGCAACTTGCATTACGCACTTTCCCACGACAGGCGCCTCGGAAAATCGCCGCCCGTTCCGCTGCACACCCGCTGCGGGGTGCAACCCCGCCTGCTGTGTGAACCCAGCCCTCCGAATATACATAACGTAGCATCGGGAGCGGCCAAGTCCGAGCGCCCAGTCACAATTCGGCCCGCCGGGTGACCGTCGCCGGGCCCCCAACCGAGCCAAATATCGAGTGTTCCTCGTCGCGCCTGGCGGGTTCGAAGTGCAGCAGCTTCCCGGGCGCATCTTAGCACCCCCCCACCGCGGGGTTGCGCGACCCAGCTCTCAGGCTGCCCGCACGCGCACCGTCCTGATCGCGTTGTCCGCGATCTGCAGCACCTCGAACTGGTGGTCGGCAACGCGCAGCGTCGTCCCGGGCTGCGGGATCGTTTCGAGACGCTCGAGTAGCAAGCCGTTCAGTGTCTTCGGTCCGTCGGTCGGAAGCTGCCACTGCAGTGCCCGGTTCAGCGCGCGAATCGTCGCGCTGGCATTGATGATGTAGACGCCCGGGGCTTCCGTGTGGATGTCCTTGTGCGTCACCGTGGCCGGATCGGTGGTGAACTCCCCGACGATCTCCTCAAGGATGTCCTCGAGCGTCACCAGACCTTCGATGTCCCCGTACTCGTCCACCACGAACGCGAGCCGGCGCCGCGTGCGCTGGAAATTTGCGAGCTGCACGGTAAGGGTCGTGCCCTCCGGCACGAAATAAGGTTCGCGACTGCGGGCAATCTCAACCAGGCGCTCGAGCGACAGCGTGCCGCGGGCGAGCTCCTGCGCCACGCGCTTCATGTGCAGCAGCCCGATGACGTTATCCAGGTCGCCGTCGTAGACCGGAAGCCGCGTGTGCGGCGTGTGCCGCAGCTGGTCGAGGATCTCATCCCAGCCGTCCGAGACGTCGATGCCGGCGACCTCCTGCCGCGGAATCATGATGTCGTTCACGCTGACACGCTCGAGATCGAGTATCGAGAGCAGCATCTGCCGGTGACGCGCCGGGATCAGCGGGCCGGCCTCGGCGACCACGGTGCGCAGCTCATCCGCGCTCAGCGCTTCGCGTTCGCGCCGTGCGCGCGCGACGCCGAACAGGGCGAGGGACGCGTAGGCGGCCTGGTTCGTGATCCACAGAACCGGGCGCGCCACGAGCACGAGCGCCCGGTACGTATGTGCCGCCGCGAGCGCAACGGCCTCCGCGTGCAGCGCCGAGTAGATCTTCGGTGCGAGTTCGCAGAACACGATCATGATGATCGACAGGAGCACAACCGTTGCCGGTATGGCGAACTTGTAGCCGGTGCGCTGCGCGAGAATCGTGGCGATCGACGAAGCCGAAGCGCTGGCGAACGCGAGGATCACCAGATTCGCGCCGAGCCAGTCGTCGGGTTTGCCGAGCAGGCCCTCGAGGACTCTGGCCCGGCCGGAACCCGCCTGGGCCCGATGGCGAATGCGGTAGCGGTTGACCGATAGCATCGCGACCTCGGTGCCCGAGGAAAAGCCGATGATCGCGAGCAGCACGATGAGAGAGAGCGCGAGCGCGGAGTGCGGGATGTTTTCCAAGGTGCGGGTCCTCATACCTGGGCGCGGGCGGGGCAGCGCCGACAGCGGCCGTCCGCCCCTCGCGGCAGGCCCCAGCGGATAGGATAGGGCCTGCCGCGCGCAACGGGAAAACCGCCAATTTCCCTTATACTTTCGCGACGATGTTCCAGAATCTGACCGACCGGCTGAGCCGCACCGTGCAACAGTTGCGCGGCCGCGGGCGCATCACCGAGGAGAACGTCGCCGAGACACTGCGCGAAGTGCGCACGGCGCTGCTCGAAGCGGACGTAGCACTGCCGGTCGTCAGACAGTTCATCGATGCGGTAAAGACGCGCGCCCTCGGCGCCGATGTCGCGACGAGCCTGACACCCGGCCAGGTCTTCGTATCGATCCTGCACAGGGAGCTCAGCGAGCTGATGGGCGGGCCGCAGGCGGGTTTCAGCCTGCGCGCGCAGCCGCCGCTGGCGGTCTTGCTCGCCGGCCTGCAGGGCGCGGGCAAGACGACGACCGCCGCGAAGCTTGCTCGCTGGCTGATCGAAAGTGAGCGCAAGCGCGTCCTGCTCGTCAGCACCGACGTGCGCAGGCCCGCCGCCATCCTGCAGCTCGAGCGGCTGGCCGCCCAGGTGGGTGCGCAGTTCTTCAGGGCACCCGATGGCATGGATCCCGTGGCAATCGCCACGGCGGCCGCGGCCCAGGCAAAACGCGGACTGTTCGACGTGCTGATCGTCGACACCGCTGGCCGGTTGCACGTCGACGCCGAGCTGATGCGGGAAGCGCGTGAGATCGACGCCGCAGTCGGCGCGCAGGAACGGCTGTTCGTCGTCGATGCGATGGCGGGGCAGGACGCGGTGAACGCGGCCAGGGCGTTTGCCGACACGCTCGATCTGACCGGTGTGATTCTCACGAAAGCGGACGGCGATGCGCGTGGCGGCGCGGCGCTCTCCGTGCGACAACTGACCGGCAAGCCGATCGTATTCGTCGGCATCGGCGAGAAGACGGACGCGCTGGAGCCGTTCGATCCCGAACGCATGGCGTCGCGCATTCTCGGCATGGGCGACGTCGTAGCGCTCGTCGAACAGGTGCAGAAGGGCGTCGACACGCAGGAAGCGGAGCGGCTTGCGAAAAAAGTAGCGCAGGGTCAGGGCTTCAATCTGCTCGATTTGCGCGGCCAGCTCGAACAGGTGCAGAAGATGGGCGGCCTCGGGGCGCTCGTGGACAAGCTCCCGGCGCAAATGGCAAAAGGCGCGGCCCGAATCGATCCGGCGCATTCCGAGCGCGAGCTGCGCCGGCAGATAGCGATCATTAATTCCATGACGAACCGCGAACGCCGCAAGCCCGACGTGATTGACGGTTCGCGGCGCCGCCGGATTGCCGCCGGTGCGGGCGTGCAGGTGCAGGACGTGAACCGGCTGCTCAAGCAGTTCACCGAAATGCAGCGGATGATGAAAAGCATGAAGGGCGGGCGCCTGAAACGGCTCCTGGGGGGCCTGGCGGGCGGGTTTCCGCCGGGCCTTCCGCCAACCCGCTGATTTGCGTAGAATCCGCGCTCTTTTTTGCGCGTCCCGGCCCGGCAGCGGTCGCGGACGGCCGCCTAACCCGAGAGCAATCAGGAACATGGTGACGATTCGTCTGACGCGGCGCGGTACCAAGAACCAGCCTTTCTATCACGTGGTGGTGACCGACAGCCGCAAGCGCCAGGGCGGCGCCGCCATCGAGCAGGTCGGGTTTTTCAATCCCGTAGCGCGTGGCGGCGAGAAGAAGCTCAAGCTCGACCTGCCGCGCATCGATTACTGGATATCGCAGGGCGCCCAGCAGTCCGAGCGCGTACAGCAGTTGGTCGGGAGCTTTCGGAAGCAGGCCGCCGCCTGAGCCCTCGCGCAACCGGTCGGGCCGGAACGCGAATGCAGGATCAGTGGGTTGAGCTTGGCCGGATCGGCGCCCCGCAGGGGCTCAAGGGCTGGTTGCGCATACAGTCCTTCACGGATCCGCCGGAGCGGCTGTTCGAATACAGGGACTGGCAGCTCTGCGGCACGGGTGTCGCGGAGCACCGTACAGTGGCCGAGAGCCGCGCGCAGGGCCGTGGCTGGCTTGTGAAGCTGGCGGGTGTCGATACGCGCGAGTCGGCCGAGGCGCTAACCGGCGCCGTGGTGCAGGTCGCGCGTTCGAGCTTGCCGGCACTCGGGGCGCGCGAGCATTACCGCGCCGACCTCATCGGCTGCCTCGTGCGCAATCTCGAGGGTGTCGAGCTCGGCCGCGTGTCACATTTCATGGATGCGCCGGCCGGTGCGCTGATGGTCGTGACGGGACAGCGCGAACGATGGCTGCCGGCCACGCCGCGGCATATCCGCAGCGTGGATAATGCGGCGCAGACGGTCGTCGTGGACTGGCCGGCGGACTTTTGAGTGCTGATGGGTCGCGACTCGCGACCCCGGAGACGAGCGGTGCGTATCGAGGTCGTGACGCTGTTCCCGGAGCTGATCCGGGCGGCGCTCGAATTCGGGATCGTCGGCCGCGCGATCGAGGCGGGACTGGTCGAGATCGGTACGAACGATCCGCGGTCGCACACCGTGGACGTGCACCGGACCGTGGACGACCGGCCGTACGGCGGCGGACCGGGGATGGTGTTGAAGCCCGATTCGCTGGCCGCGGCGATTGCGGGCGCGGCGGCGCGGCTCCCGATGGGATCGCCCCGGATTCTGCTGTCGGCACAGGGCGAAGCCTTCGATCAGCGCCGGGCGCAGGAGCTTGCCGGGCTGCCGGGTTTTGCGCTGGTGGCCGGTCGCTACGAGGGCGTTGACGAGCGCGTGATCGCGACATCGATCGACCGGGAACTGTCGATCGGGGATTTCGTGCTCTCGGGCGGCGAGATCGCTGCGCTCGCGGTAATCGATGCCGTGACGCGGCTCGTGCCGGGAGCGCTGGGGGACGAGCGGTCGAGCCGCGAGGAATCCTTCGCGGCGGGGCTGCTTGACTGGCCGCATTACACGCGGCCCGAGGTCTACGCCGCGCTGGCCGTGCCAGCGGTGCTGATGTCGGGGCATCATGCCGCAATCCGGCGCTGGCGCCTGAAGCAGGCGGTGGGGCGCACTTGGCTCAGGCGCCCGGACCTGATCGTCCGGCGTGGGTTGAGCGGTGAGGAGAGCGTCCTGCTCGAGGAATTCTTGGCCGAACGGCGAATGGGCCGGGCGGCGGACAATGAAGGTGACGGACATGAACAAGATCATTCAGGACATTGAAGCCGCGCGGATGACCCGTAAGGTGCCGGAATTCCGGCCCGGCGATACCGTGGTCGTCCAGGTCAAGGTGCTGGAGGGCGACCGCGAGCGCGTTCAGGCGTTCGAGGGCATCGTGATCGCCAAGAGCAACCGCGGGTTCAACTCCTCGTTCACGGTGCGCAAGATTTCGCACGGCGAGGGCGTTGAGCGCACTTTCCAGACGCACAGCCCGGCGATCAGCGAGATCAGCGTCAAGCGCCGCGGGAGCGTGCGGCGTGCGAAGCTGTATTACCTGCGCGACCTGTCGGGCAAAGCCGCGCGCATCGAGGAGAAGCTTTGAGCGGTGCCTGCGGCCGGATGGCCTCTTCCGGTCGCGCTTGAGGCGTGCCCGAAGGGCGCACTGACATGGGACCCGTACGATCGTTCTTCGCGACAGCGTGGCGCGGGCTGGACGGCCTGCGGAAGTTTCTGCACCTGTTGCTGCTGCTCCTGATCTTCGGCCTGGTGATCGCGGCGCTGCGCAGCACCATCCCGCACGTCCCGTCCAAGGCGGCGCTGGTCGTGCGCCCGCGCGGCGCGCTGGTCGAGCAGCTCTCCGGCGATCCGGTGGATCGAGCGTTGGCGCAGGCGCAGGGACTCGGTCGCGGCGAGACGCTGCTGCGCGATGTTACGGACGCCATCGCCGCGGCGAGGACCGACGATCGCATCCACGCGCTCGTGCTCGAGCTCGACGACCTGACCGGCGGCGGGCAGCCGACCCTCGAGGAGGTTGCGCAGGCGCTGCGGGAATTCCGCAAGAGCGGCAAGCGAGTGATCGCCCACGGCACGGCGCTCCTGCAGGACCAGTACTACCTCGCGGCGAGCGCGGACGAGATCGACCTCGACCCACTGGGTTTCGTGCTCATCGACGGCTACGACCGCTATCGAATGTTCTACAAGAGTGCGCTCGACAAGCTCGGGGTCGACGTCGACGTGTTTCGGGTCGGCGCCTACAAGAGTGCCGTGGAGCCTTACACACGCAACGACATGTCGGCGGAGGACCGTGAGGAAAGTCTCGCGTACCTCAAGGTTCTCTGGAACAACTACCGTACCGCCGTCGCCGCTGCCCGCGGTCTCGGACCCGATGCGATCGAGAACTACGTGGCAACGCTCGCGACGACCGTGCCGGCGGCCCGGGGCGATGCGGCCCAGGTGGCGCTCAAAGCCGGGCTGGTGACCGCGCTCAAGAGCAGCCTCGAAGTCGAGGATGGCGTGGCCGCGATCGTGGGGCGCGACCAGGACACCGGTTCCTACAACGCGGTGAGCATGGATGACTACCTGATCGGGGTGCATGCCGAGAAACGGCTGGAGCCCGATGGCACACCCAAGGTCGCCGTCATCGTGGCGAGCGGCGAGATTCTCGATGGTGAGCAGCCTCCCGGCACGGTCGGCGGCGATTCGACGGCCGAGCTGCTGCGCGAGGCGCGCATTGACGATCAGGTGCACGCCGTGGTCGTGCGGGTCGACAGCCCGGGCGGCAGTGTCCTCGCATCCGAGCAGATCTATCGCGAGCTGCAGGCAGTGAAGCAGTCAGGCAAGCCGGTCGTGATCTCGATGGGCGATGTCGCGGCCTCCGGGGGTTACTACATCTCCGCACCGGCCGATCAGATCTGGGCGAGCCCCTCGACGATCACCGGCTCCATCGGCATCTTCGCCGCCATCCCGAATTTCAGCCGCACGCTCGCGAAACTCGGGGTCACCGTGGACGGCGTTGGCACGACGGCACTCTCGGGCGCGCTGCGGCTCGATCGACCATTGACCCACGAGGCCCGGACGTTGCTGCAGTCGAGCGTGGAACACGGTTACGAGGAATTTCTCACGCGCGTCGCAACGGGCCGCGGCAGGACGCGCGACGAGATCGACACGATCGCGCAGGGGCGCGTCTGGGCCGGAGTTGACGCGCGGCGGCTTGGGCTCGTCGACCGGCTCGGCTCGTTCGACGATGCCGTCAAGGCGGCGGCGCAACTCGCAAAGATCAAGGACTACGAGCTCGACTACATCGAGCCGCACCTCAGCGTGTTGCAGGAACTTGCGTTGCGGATCGAAACCCGGATCGCGTCGGCGCTCGCCCGCGGTTCGCGGCTCACGACGCTGGCACGGGTGGCGCGGCGGCTCGATCCGCTCGAGCGAGAGATCGAGCGCTGGAGCCGGCTCGAGTCGCGGAGCCATCTGTACGCGTACTGCTTCTGCAGTGTCGACTGAGGGGCGCGCGAGCGCTCGCAGCGGTCAGAGCCGGGTCCAGTCCAGAATCACCTTGCCGGAGCGGCCCGAGCCCATGGTCTCGAAACCGGCGCGGTAGTCCTCGATGGGAAAATGGTGGGTGATGATCGGACTGATGTCGACGCCGCTCTGCAGCAGAGCCGCCATCTTGTACCAGGTCTCGAACATCTCGCGGCCGTAGATGCCTTTGAGGGTGAGACCCTTGAAGATCACCTGGTTCCAGTCGATGGCGGCATCCTCGGGAGGAATGCCGAGGATGGCCACGCTACCGCCATGGTGCATCGTGCGCAGCATCTCGCGGAAGGCCCCTGGATTGCCTGACATCTCGAGGCCGACGTCGAAGCCTTCCTGCATGCCGAGACCCTGCATCGTGTCCTCGAGCGAGACGCGTTGCACGTTGACCGCGCGGCTCGCCCCCATCTTGCGAGCCAGCTCGAGGCGGTAGTCGTTGACATCGGTGATCACGACGTGGCGTGCGCCGACGAAGCGGCAGATTGCAACCGCCATGATGCCGATCGGCCCGGCTCCCGTGATGAGCACGTCCTCGCCGACCATGTTGAAGGCGAGCGCCGTGTGTGTTGCGTTACCGAACGGGTCGAGGATCGCGGCGATGTCGTCGGTGATCGCGTCCGGTAGCTTGAAGGCGTTCTCCGCCGGCAGCGACAGCAGCTCCGCGAAGCAGCCTTGGCGATCGACGCCGACGCCCTTGGTGTTGCGGCACAGATGACGGCGGCCGGCCCGGCAATTGCGGCAGTGCCCGCAGGTGAGGTGGCCTTCGCCCGACACGCGGTCGCCCACGGCCAAGCCGCGCACCTCGCTCCCCAGCGCGACGATTCGCCCGACATACTCATGACCGATGGCCATCGGCACGCGGATCGTCCTCTGCGCCCAGGCGTCCCAATTGTAGATGTGCATGTCCGTGCCGCAGATCGCCGTCTTCGCGATGTCGATCAGCACGTCGTTCGGTCCGATCGACGGTTCCGGGATGTTCTCGAGCCAGATGCCCGGCGCCGCTTCCTTCTTGACGAGTGCTTTCATGCCCGAGCTCCAGTGAGACCGAGTTCGCGCGCGACTTCCCCGAATGCGGTGATCGCGCGATCGAGCTGCGCGCGCGACAGCGCCGCCGACATCTGCGTGCGGATCCGTGCGGCGCCTTTGGGGACGACCGGATAGGAAAAGCCGATGACGTACACGCCGCGTTCGAGCAGGGCGTCCGCGAAGCGCGTCGCGAGCGCCGCGTCGCCGATCATCACCGGGATGATCGGATGCTCGCCGGACCGCAGCGTGAGACCGGCGGCCGTCAGCCCCGCGCGGAAGTGACGCGCATGCTCGTGCAGCCGCTCCCGCAACGCGGCGGATTCCCCGAGCAGATCGAGCACGCGCAGGCTCACGGCTGCCACCACCGGCGGAACGCTGTTCGAGAACAGATAAGGGCGCGAGCGCTGGCGGAGCCACGCGATCGCGGCGCGCCGCCCGGAGGTGAAACCGCCACTCGCGCCGCCGAGTGCCTTGCCCAGCGTACTGGTGATCAGGTCGACGCGGCCCATGACGCCGCGATGCTCGATGCTGCCGCGACCCGTCGCACCCATGAACCCGGTGGCGTGCGAATCGTCCACCATCACGAGCGCGCCATTGCGGTCGGCGAGATCGCAGATCGCCGGCAGGTTGGCGATCGTGCCGTCCATCGAGAAGACGCCATCCGTAACGATGAGTTTCGTGCGCGCGCCCTGCGCTTCGGCGAGGCGCCGACCGAGATCGACCATGTCGTCGTTCGCGTAACGGTAGCGTTGCGCTTTGCACAGCCGGATGCCGTCGATGATGCTCGCGTGGTTCAGCGCATCCGAGATGACCGCGTCCTGCTCGTCGAGGAGCGTCTCGAACAGGCCGCCGTTGGCGTCGAAACATGAAGAGTAGAGGATCGTATCCTCGGTGCCGAGGAACGCCGACAGACGCTCCTCGAGCTCGCGGTGGACGTTCTGCGTGCCACAGATGAAGCGCACCGAGGCCATGCCGTAGCCATAGCGGTCGATCGCGCGGTGCGCGGCCTCGCGCACCGCGGGATGGTTGGCGAGGCCGAGATAGTTGTTCGCGCAGAGATTGATCAGCTCCCGGCCGCCGGTCTGCACGACTGCGCCCTGCGGACTGGTCAGCACCCGTTCGCTCTTGAACAGGCCCTGCTCGCGCATCTCCGCCAGCTGGCGGCCGAGGCGTTCCAGAAAATCCGTATCCACGATTCGTTCCGCTGGCGAAGTGCACCCAAATTATACTCGGCGGCGCTGATGACCGACGATGACAATACAGGCGAGGGGGATGGGCCCGCGGCTGCGGCTTCCGGGAGCCTGCGCCTCGACCGCTGGCTCTGGAACGCGCGTCTTTACAAATCCAGGGCGCTCGCGACGCGGGCCGTCGC
>JBAVOB010000081.1:0-3655 GCA_049691655.1 Steroidobacteraceae bacterium
CGGTCGACCGAGCCCCGTTGCCACGACCGTGACGCGAATCTGGTTGGTGAGCTCCGGATCGATGACCGTGCCGACCACGACCGTCGCGTCCTCGGAAGCGAACTGCTTGACGATGTTGCCGACCTCCTGGAACTCGCCGATGGACAGATCCATGCCCGCCGTCACGTTCACGAGGATCCCATGCGCACCCGCGAGATTGATGTCCTCGAGGAGCGGTGACGACACCGCCGCTTCGGCGGCCTCGCGCGCGCGGTTCTCGCCGCTCGCGGATCCCGAGCCCATCATGGCCATGCCGGTCTCCGCCATCACCGTTCGCACGTCCGCGAAGTCGACGTTGATCAGGCCGGGCCGCGTGATGAGTTCGGCGATGCCCTGCACCGCGCCCTGCAGTACCTGGTTCGCCGCCTTGAACGCATCGAGCAGCGTCGTCGTGGGCCCGAGCACCGTCAGGAGCTTCTGGTTCGGGATCGTGATGAGGGAGTCGACGTACTTGCCGAGTTCCGCCATCCCGTGCTCCGCGACCAGCGCGCGCTTGGTGCCCTCCATCTCGAACGGCCGTGTCACCACCGCGACGGTGAGAATGCCGAGCTCTTTCGCCACCTGCGCGACGACCGGCGCCGCGCCCGTGCCGGTGCCACCGCCCATTCCCGCGGTGATGAACAGCATGTCGCAGCCCTCGACGAGCTCAACGATGCGATCGCGGTCCTCCATCGCCGCCTGCCGGCCCACTTCAGGGTCGGCGCCCGCGCCGAGGCCCTTGGTGATGTTGCAGCCGATCTGCAGCGCGGTTTTCACCTTGGAGTGCTTGAGCGCCTGCGCGTCGGTGTTGATGCAGCTGAACTCCACACCGTCGATGCCGCTCAGCACCATGTGCGAAACGGCGTTGCCGCCGCCGCCGCCGACCCCGAGCACCTTGATCACGGCACTCTGGTTGTATGCGTCCATCAGTTCGAACATCTTCAGTACTCCTCAATGTCAGTCTGGTTGGTTGGATTCCGGCTTACTTCTTCAGTCGCTTCGTCTCTCGTCTGTCAGCTAAAAATTTCCCTGGAACCACGACTTCATGCGCTCCAGGGTGGTCTTCGCCCCGCCCCCGAGCGTGCGTCCGCGGTTGCCGGGCAACGCGTTGTCACGGGCGTAGAGCAGCAGTCCCACGCCCGTCGAATAGATCGGATTGCGCACGACGTCGGCGAGACCGCGCACCTGCTGCGGTATGCCGAGTCGCACGGGCACGTGAAAGATCTCCTCGGCGAGCTCGATCGCGCCCTCCATCTTCGCGCTGCCGCCGGTGATCACGACGCCGGCCGCGATCACCTCCTCAAAGCCGCTGCGGCGCAATTCCTCGCGAATCAGCCCGAACAGCTCCTCGTAGCGCGGCTCGATGATCTCGGCGAGCGTCTGGCGCGCGAGGCGCCGGGCGGGCCGGTCGCCGACACTCGGCACCTCGATGCTCTCGTCGGGGTTCGCGAGCTGCGAGAGCGCGCAGGCGAAGCGCACCTTGATGTCCTCGGCATACTGCGTGGGCGTGCGCATCGACACCGCGATGTCGTTGGTCACCTGATCGCCCGCGATCGGGATTACCGCGGTGTGGCGGATCGCGCCGTTCGAGAACACGGCGATGTCGGTGGTGCCGCCGCCGATGTCGACGAGCGCTACGCCGAGCTCCTTCTCGTCTTCCGTGAGCACCGCGAAGCTCGAGGCAAGCTGCTCGAGCACGACGTCATCCACCGTCAGCCCGCAGCGCTGGATGCACTTCTCGATGTTCTGCGCGGCGCTGTCGGCGCCCGTCACGATGTGCACCTTCGCCTCGAGGCGCACACCGGACATGCCGATCGGGTCGCGAATGCCTTCCTGGCCGTCGATGATGAATTCCTGCGGCAGGACATGCAGGATCTTCTGGTCCGCCGGGATCGCGACGGCTTTCGCCGCGTCGATGACGTGCTCGACGTCGTTGTGCGAGACTTCGCGGTCGCGGATCGCCACGACGCCGTGGGAATTGAGGCTGCGCACGTGGCTGCCCGCGATGCCGGCGAACACCGAGTGGATTTCACAGCCGGCCATCAGCTCCGCTTCCTCGATCGCCCGCTGGATCGACTGCACGGTCGACTCGATATTCACCACCACGCCCTTCTTCAGGCCGCGCGACGGCTGCGAGCCGATGCCGATCACCTCGATGGAGCTATCGGGTCCGAGCTCGCCGACCAGCGCGACGACTTTGGACGTCCCGATGTCTAGACCGACGATCAGGCTCCTGTCCGGTTTCCTAGGCATGTGAATCGTCATCCTCCGGGCTGGTAGCGCCAGCCGCGAGCCGCGCGCCGCCCATCTTCCAGCCGACCGCAAAACCGTTGGTGTAGCGCAGGTCGATGTAGGAGATCTCCTGCGAGCGCTGCGAAATCAGCCTGAGGGCGGAAGCGAAGAATCGTTCGATGCGCTCGTCGAGCTGCCGACGGCCAAAGCGCGCGGTGACCCCGTTGTCGAGGTCGAATTCCCAGGCGCCACGCGCGTCGAGCCGCACGGCGGTGAGCCGCATGCCGGCTTCGACCAGCCGCCCCTGCAGGGCGAAATAGCGCTGCGCCACCTGCGTCTCCGTTCCCGGCGGACCCGAGAGCCGCGGCAGCTCTGGCGGAATGTGGCGCGCCTCGCTCATGAACAGTTCGCCGCGGGTATTGAGCAGCCCGTTCTCGCCCCAGCGGGCCGCCGCGACCTGCTCGACGACGAACACGCGCAGGCCCCGTGGCCAGACGCGCTGCACGGTCGCCGTGTCCACCCAGGGGATCGTCTGGATTGCGCGACGCACCTGGGCGAGCTTCACCGTGACGAGCCCCGCACCGAGGAGCCTGTGCTTGACAGCCTGTTCCACGTCCACTGGGGAAACCCGCTGAAAGCGGCCCTCGACCGCGACGGTGCGGATGGGCTGGTCGAGCGCGAACACGATCAGGCCGAGCGCGGCGACCATGGCAGCCAGCGACGCGGCGAGGATGCCGGCACGCTGCCAGTCGATGCGGGGCATGCCGAGCTTCCAGGCGCTGCCGTTCTCCCTGCGCCGATTTCGCGGGCGGCGCGACCAGCCGAATTTCATCGTATTGCCTGCGCGCGAGTGCGGACCAGGCTCGTCTCGAGCACGCGCCACACCAGCAAGTCGAAATCGATGCCAGCCGCGCGCGCCGCCATCGGCACGAGGCTGTGGTCCGTCATCCCGGGAACGGTGTTCAGTTCGAGCAGGAGCGGCCGCCCGCCACGATCCATCATGAAGTCGACGCGACCCCAGCCTTCGGCGCCGACGGCATCGAAGGCCGCGATCGCGAGGCCGGCGAGGCGCTGCTCCGCCATCGCGTCGAGGCCCGACGGACAGAGATAGCGCGTGTCGCTGCGGAAATATTTCGCCTCGTAGTCGTAGAAGCTCTTCGGTGTCTCGATGCGAATCGAGGGCAGCGCCCTGCCCTGCAGGATCCCCACCGTGTATTCGCCGCCGGTGATCCACGGTTCGGCAAAAACGCAGGCGTCGTGCCGCGCCGCCAGCTCGTAAGCCGGCTGCAGCTCCTCGGCGCGCTCCACCTTGGTCATGCCGACGCTCGAGCCCTGCGTCGCGGGCTTGACGATCATCGGCAGCCCAAGCTGGTCGATCGCGCTGCGCAGGTCCGCGGCCCCGCGC
>JBAVOB010000082.1:0-3332 GCA_049691655.1 Steroidobacteraceae bacterium
GCTCCAGGTATGCCGAGTGTCGGACGGGGCGAGTCCGCCGCTGCAGATCGTCTGCGGAGCGAACAACGCTCGAGCAGGTCTGCGCGTGGCGCTGGCGCGCGTCGGCGCCAAGCTTCCCGGTGGGCTCGCGATCAAGAACGCAAAGCTCCGCGGCGTTGAATCAGCCGGCATGCTGTGCTCGGCGAAGGAGCTCGGGCTGGCCGAATCCTCGGAAGGCATCCTCGAGCTTCCAGTGGATGCGCCGCTCGGGCGGTCGCTCCGGGATTACCTGCAGCTGGATGACGAGGTGCTCGAACTGGGCATCACGCCGAACCGGGGCGATGCGATGTCCGTGCTCGGGGTGGCGCGCGAAGTCGCGGCGCTTGCCGGGCAAGCGCTCGGTGGCCCGAAAATCGAACCCGTGAAGGCGGCGCTCAGCGAAGCGGTGCCTGTGCATCTCGACTGGCCGGAGGCTTGCTCGGCGTTCGCGGGGCGCGTGATCCGCGGCGTGGACAATCGCCGCCCGACACCGCTCTGGATGCGTGAGCGACTGCGGCGTGCCGGCGTACGGTCGATCAGCCCGATCGTGGATGTCACGAATTACGTACTGCTCGAACTTGGGCAGCCGATGCACGCCTATGACCTGGCGAAGCTGCGCGGGGCCGTCCATGCCAGGGCCGCCCGCGCCGCCGAGCCCCTGAGGTTACTCGACGGAACGGAACTGGTCCTCGACCCGACCGCCCTCGTCATCGCGGATGAGCAGGGCGCGGCAGGGCTCGCGGGCGTCATGGGCGGGGCACGCTCTGCCGTGAGCGAAACCACAACGGATGTCTTTTTCGAGGCGGCCTTCTTTGCGCCGGCCGGGATCGCCCGCCACGCGCGGCGCTACGGGCTGCAAACCGATGCCAGTCAGCGCTTCGAGCGCGGCGTGGATCCGCTTGGCGGCCCGCGGGCGGTGGAGCGAGCTACGGCGCTGTTGCTCGAGACCGCCGGGGGTCAGGCCGGGCCGGTCCGCGTCGCGACGAGCCCGAATCACCCGCCGCAGCGGCCGGCCGTGGACCTGCGGCGCACGCGGCTCGCGCGTCTGCTCGGAATGCAGGTCGATGATGCGCGCGTGACCACGATCTTCGAAGCGCTTGGGATGAGGGTGACGCGCAACGCCGCCGGCTGGAGTGTCACACCACCGTCCTACCGTTTCGATATCACCATCGAGGCGGACCTGATCGAGGAGGTAGCACGCATCGCGGGCTTCGAAACCGTGCCGGAAACCGACGCGGCCGTGTCGCAGCACGTGCGTGCTGCCCCCGAGGCGCTGGCGGCCGAGTCTGCGGTATTGTCCGCCGTGGTCGCGCGTGGCTATCAGGAAATCATCAGCTTCGCGTTCGTCGATCCCGCGCTGCAGACCCGTTTGTTTCCATCGGCCGCAGCAGCCACGCTGAGCAATCCGATATCGAGCGATCTTGCCGCGATGCGTGTTTCGCTGTGGCCCGGGTTGTTAAAAGCCGCAATCGAGAATCAGCATCGTCAGCAGGAGCGCGTGCGGCTCTTCGAGCACGCCGTACGCTTCGAGGACGATGCGGGCGCGACGCGCGAGGTGGATACGCTGTCCGGGCTTGCGCTCGGAACGCGGTTCCCCGAGCAGTGGGGAACGTTGCGTGAATCCGTCGACTTCTTCGACGTCAAGGCGGACGTCGAAGCGCTCTTCGCCGCGACGGGCGAACTGGACTCAGTCTCGTTCCGAACGGCGGCGCTTGCCTGCCTGCACCCGGGCCGCAGCGCGCGAATTGTGCGCCGCAACCAGGCGGCGGGATGGATCGGCGAACTGCACCCGCAGCTCGTGCGAGAATTCGGTTTTACATATCCGCCCACACTGTTCGAGATCGATTACATGACGCTCGCATCGGTACGCATTCCGGTCTACGAAGCGGTTTCGCCGTACCCGACAGTGCGCCGGGATCTCGCGGTAGTGGTCGATGAGGGGGTCCCTTTAAGCGCGCTGCAGGATCGTGTTACCTTGGCCGCGTCGAGCCTGCTGCGGGATCTGCGCGTTTTTGACGTCTATCGCGGATCGGGTGTAGAAAAAGGTCGAAAAAGTATCGCTTTAGGCTTGATTTTTCAGGAAAAATCTCGCACGCTGACCGACGAGGATACGGACCGGGTGGTCGCGGCGATCGTGGCCGAACTGACGGCGAGCTTCAATGCCAGACTACGAGAATAAGAGCATGGCCCTGACCAAAGCCGAGATGGCCGAAGCGCTGTTCAACCAGCTCGGTCTGAACAAACGCGAGGCGCGCGAGCTCGTGGATCTTTTTTTCGAAGAGGTCCGGGCCGCGTTGTCGAACGGGGAGCAGGTCAAGTTGTCGGGCTTCGGCAATTTCGACCTGCGCGACAAGAACCAGCGTCCCGGAAGGAACCCGAAGACCGGCGAGGAGATTCCGATCAGTGCCCGTCGTGTCGTGACATTCCGCCCAGGGCAGAAACTGAAAGCACGCGTCGAAGCCTATGTTGGAACCAAAGAACAATAACGAGCTGCCGGCCATCCCGGGCAAGCGCTATTTCACGATCGGCGAAGTAAGCGAGCTGTGCGGCGTGAAGCCGCACGTGCTGCGCTACTGGGAGCAGGAGTTCCCGCAGCTGAAGCCCGTCAAGCGGCGCGGCAATCGTCGCTACTACCAGCGGCAGGACGTGATCGTCATCCGCCAGATCCGCAGCCTCCTCTACGAGGAGGGGTTCACCATCGGCGGCGCGCGCAACAGACTCACCGGCGATGATGCGAAGAGCGACGTTACGCAGAGCCAGCAGATCATCCGCCAGGTGCGCGTCGAGCTCGATGAGGTGCTGAAAATCCTGCGGCGTTAACGCGCGCACTGCGCCGGTCGCCAACCAGTGATGCGACATCGGCGGGCGAGGGTGGTGATATGATCGGCGCGCGCGAGCCTTCCCCTCTCGCGTTTCTTCTCTCGAACCGGTCGGGGCGTGGCGCAGTCTGGTAGCGCACTTGCATGGGGTGCAAGGGGTCCCGAGTTCAAATCTCGGCGCCCCGACCAACTAAAGCAACTTCCAGTGCAGGGTCCGTACCGGACGCACTTCGCCGCATCGACGGCGTTACTTTGCCGCAATACAGATCCCTCGCAGGGCGGATCCGGGAGGCGCGGTTTCACTGAATTGCAATACACTCGGTATCTAAATAGGCGCGGCGCGCAGGCTGATTCCGGCGCCGTTCGGGATCGCGCATCGCTAGGGCCATGTCCGCAAAGCAGATACTGATCGTCGAGGACGAGCGCCCGATCCGGGAAATGATCGCATTTGGCCTGCGCCGCGCCGGTTTCGAGACGCGCGAGGCCGAGGACAGC
>JBAVOB010000083.1:0-2302 GCA_049691655.1 Steroidobacteraceae bacterium
GTGTGGTATTTGCAGGCTTCGCGGCATTTGCGGCGGGCGCTGCGCAGGCGGCGACCTTCACCGTCAACAGCACGACCGATGCGGTGGACGCGAATCCAGGTAACGGCACCTGCGCGACCTCCGGTGCGGTCTGCACGCTCCGCGCCGCAATTCAGGAAGCGAACGCGCTCGCCGGTGCGGACACCATCGATCTCCCCGCCGGTACTTACACGCTGACGCGCACTGGAACGGGAGAAAATCTCTGCGCGACCGGCGATCTCGACATCACCGATGCACTGACCCTGAGTGGTGCCGGAGCCCGTACCACGACGGTCAATGCCAACAACATCGATCGTGTGTTCCATCTGTTCGCTGCGACGACCATCTCGGGGGTCACGATCCGCGGCGGCAACCCCGGTGCCTCGATTGACGGCGGCGGCATCTTTGTCGTCTCAGGCGCGACGGCGCAGCTGACCGATCTTGCGGTCACGAGCAACAGCGCGCGGGATGGCGCCGGCATTTACAACGATGGCAATCAGCTGACGCTGACGCGGGTCACAGTGAGCGGCAACACCGGGAGTCGCGATGGCGCGGGCCTGTTCCACACCAACACCACGGCGACCCTGACGAACGTCACGCTGAGTGGCAACACCGCAAGCGGCAACGGCGGCGGCATCGCTTCGAGCAACACCCTCGATCTGATCAATGTCACGATCACAGCCAACACTGCGGTGGCCGGCGGCGGCATCCGCAGAGGCGGCGGCACGATCACGCTCAAGAACACCGTCCTCGCGAGCAACACGGGTGGCAACTGCAGCAGTACGGTCACCTCAGCCGGCAACAACCTTGACGACGCGAACACCTGCTTGCTCACCGGCCCGGGCGACATCGTCAACTCCAACCCGTTGCTGGGATCGTTGCAGAACAACGGCGGCCCGACCGATACGCATGCGCTTGGTCTGCTGAGTCCCGCCATCGACAATGGCACCAATACCGGTTGCCCGGCGACCGACCAGAGGAGCCTGGCGCGTCCCTTCGACGGCGACGGCGACGCGATCGCGGTCTGCGACATCGGCGCCTACGAGAGCCAGGTGGCCTCGAGCAACATCGCGGGGACGGTTTACGAGGACCTCAATGGCGATGCCGGGCTCGGCGACGCAGTCGGCGCGGCCGGCGTGGCGGTACGGTTGTATGCCGATGTCAACGACAACGGGTTCATCGATGTCGGTGACACGTTCATCGTGGCGGGGACGACCGACGCGAGCGGGCGCTACGAGTTGGCACTCGACACCACCTCGACTGGCAATAAGTATCTGGTCGCCGTCGACTCCAAGACGGTGCCACCCAGTGGCGGGTTCAATGTCGGCTTCACCCAGGCCGACTTGTGGGCCGAGCAGACTTACGGTGACAACCCGTCGACGCCGGCTCTCGATCTGGGCCCGCGTATCGGCGGGCGCACACCCGGGACCTCGGACAACTTCAACCCGGGCTCCACGGCCCCCGCCAGCAATGCGTACCAGCATCTGGCCCGCGTCGATGTCACCGGCGGTAATGCCGTGAACGTCAACTTCGCGTTCTCGTTCCGGCCCATCAGTCACACGGCCGACCGCGACGACGATGGCACTGCGAACCGCACCGCCCAGGGCAGCCTGCGGCAGACGATCCAGAACGCCAACGCCATCGCGGGTGCACCGACTATCTCGGTACCGGCAGGAACTTACACGCTCGCGCTCGCCGGGACCGCTGAAAACGCGGCCCGCACCGGCGATCTCGACATCACCGATGCACTGACCCTGAGTGGTGCCGGAGCCCGCACCACGACGGTTGACGCCAACGGGACCGACAGGGTCTTTCATGCCCTGGCGAATCTGACTATCTCCGGCCTGACTGTTCGCGGAGGAAACTCTGGTGCTGCGGACGGCGGCGGCTTCTTCGCCGAATCGAGCGCCGTCGTTCAGATCAATGACGCGACAGTCCGAAATAACACAGCCGACAATGGCGGCGGTGTCGCGTCGAAGGGGACGATCACGCTGACCCGGACGACGGTCAGCGGCAACACCGCCAACGCGGCCGCGGGCGGCATGCTTGCTGACGGCGGGACAGCCACGTTGACCAATGTCACGCTGAGTGGCAACACGGCTGTCGGCAGCAATGCGGGCGGCTTGTGGAGCAAAGGCGCGGCGTCGACGCTCCTTAACGTGACTGTGACCGCCAATACGGCGGCGGGTTCGGGAGGCGGCATCAGGCGCGAAGGCGGCACCGTCAACGCCAAGAATACGATCATCGCCAATAACACCGCACCCTCGTTGCCCAACTGCCAGAG
>JBAVOB010000084.1:0-3291 GCA_049691655.1 Steroidobacteraceae bacterium
GCGCGGACGATGCCGCGCGAGAGCAGGTTGGCGACGCTCTGGCCGGGCCTCGGCCGGTAAGTCGCGAACAGGTTATCGAACGTGCGGTTCTCCCCGACGATCACGATGACGTGCTCGATCGGGGTGCGCGGCGCTGCCGCCGCGGACGCGAGGGCCGGAGCCGCGGTCGCCGCGAGAACCGCGGCGACCGCAACACCCGGCAGGAACCACTCTCTCAGAACTGGCCGCTCACCGACAGGTAAAGCTGCCGCGGCGCGCCCGGGAGCACTGTCTGATTGTCACCCGAATTGTTGAAACCATTCGAGCCGATCGTCGAGATGTACTTCTCGCCCGTCAGGTTGGTGACGTTGAACTGTACCGTGAGCTTCTTCGCCACGCCGATCGCCGTCCCGTGCCAGCCGGCACCGAGATTGACCACCGTGTAGTTCGGAACCCCGGAATCGTTCAGGTAAGTAAAGTACCGCCGGCCCACGTAGTTGACCCCGAGCTTGCCGAAGTACGCGCCATTGTCGTAGCCCAGCTCGCTGTTGAAGAGTTCCTTGGGCGAGTCCACGGTCGTCTTGCCTTTGGTCGGGGTGACCGTCGTGACGGGGACGCCACCTACGATCCGTGTGCTGACCACATCGTTTTGGTAAGTCGGCACGTTATAGGTGAACGAGTTGTACCAGGTCCAATTCTCCTTCGGCCGCCAGTTGAGGCCCACCTCGACGCCCCGATTCTGCACGTCGCCGACGTTCTGCAGCACGACCGGGTTGCCCACGATGCCGGCGCCGATGGTATTGGCGAGCAGGCGGTCCTTGAAGTTCACGAAATAGGCCGCCGCCACTGCCTGCAGGTTCGGCGTCTTGTAGCGCCAGCCGAACTCGTACGTCGTCGAGGTCTCGGGTTCGAGGCCGGACTGCTTGAGAGCCGCAAAGTTCGTCGGCGAGGTTGCAAACGGCGAAGCGCCGGTCGCCGCGGCAATGAACGCGCGCATGTTGCGCGTCACGTCGCCGAAGATTTCCGTCTCCGCGCTGGGCGCATAGACGAAGCCCACCTGCGGCAGGAAGCTCTTCTTCGCCTTGATCTCGCCCGCGAGGCTCGTCGTGAATCGGACGTCGGTGATCGCCTTGGCCTCGTTCTTGACGTCGAGCGACTTGAACCCGAAGTTCAGTTTCCACTGATCGTTCACCTTCCAGGTGTCCTGCAGGTAGAACTCGGTGGTCTTGGTCTCAAAGGCATACTGCCACTGGGTGAAGAACGGATTCTTCATGAACTCGAGCGAGTCGCGCTGTGGCGCGGCGAGCCGCAGCCCGTAGAAGCGGCGCGCCTGGTTGAAATCGTTCTTCTCATACCAGAGGCCGAAATTGACCCTCTGATTGCCGACTTCCCAGGTGATCGCACTGGTCGCGCCCTTGCGATCGATATCGTATTCGGTGGTGCGCACCGAGATCGGCGCGTTGGCGCCGGTACCGATGGTGCCGCCGCTCCCGTCCGGAGCGCCCACCGGTGTCGGGACGTATGGCGTGAACCACACCCCTTCACCGCGGTTCTTGTGCAGGTACGCCGTCGTGTCCCAGCTCGCTCCGCTTGCGAACGGCAGGTTGAGCGTCAGGCCTGCGAGCTTGTCCTTGCGCAGCCCCGAGGCGTTGGCGTAGGAATCGTCAACCGTCTTGATGGGCGCCGGGAAGGCGCTACTGCCGGCCTGGTAAATCTGCGCAACTTGCACCATCAGGGGCCAGTTGTCCGAGAGGTTATCCCAGTTGTAACCCAGCCGGTTCAGCATATCGAGCGACAGGTCCTGGTAGTCGTTCTCGGCGCGATCCGACCAGTTGTAGAACCCGGTCAGCTTGGCATCCCCGATCGGCTGCACGACCTTGAAATTGATCTGCTGCTGCTTCTGCTCGCCGTTACCTTTCCACTTGTCGGATTTCTGGTTCGTGTAGCTCAGGTAGCCGCGTGTGCCGTAGCCGCCGAGGTCGCCGCTCTCGAGACGAATGAAACCGCGGTGCGTGGAAGCGTTGCCGCCGGTGAGCGCGACATTGGCGCCGAATTCGTGCGCCGGGTCGGCTGAGTAGAACTGCAATGTGCCGCCGAGATTGCTGCTCGAAGCGGTATCGAGCGCTCCGGCGCCCTGCGACAGCAGCGCACTGGAGATGTTCTCCGAGGAAATCGCGCGGCTGATGTGCAGGCCGTTGTGATTGCCGTAGCTCATGTCACCGAGCGGCACGCCATCGAGGGTGAACCCGAGCTGGTTCTGGTTGAAGCTCCGTACCGTGATGCGCGTCGACCACTCGTAGGCGCCCCACGGATCGGCGGATTGGAAGCTCACGCCGGGAAGTTTTTCGATCACCTTCAGAGCGCTGGTGCCCGGCGCCGCTTCCTGGATGTCGATGTCGGACACGGTCGCGACCTGGCGCGAGACGCCATGGCCGAACACCGTGACCTCTTCGAGCGTCGCCGCAGCCGGCGTTTCCGCGGCCTGTGCGGAGACGCCCGCCAACACGGCCGCAACCGCCGCCGCGACGGTCGATGGCCGGGCCAGCGAGAAATTCTTGGTACGTGCAGTCATGGATCCCCCAGTTGCGTGATCGTCAGTTCGTCGCAACGCGATGTTGGCGACCAACTATTGCGTGAGTGTTGCAGTGAAGTGCCGAGGCTGGTTTTCGCCCCAGAGCCTATATAAGTGGCGCGCATGGTAGCAAGCTTGAGCAGCGCGTCAATTGTGATGCTTTTCTACCACAGCCGCAGTGTAGCTCGCGCGCAACGAGGCGGCTCAGGGACTCAGCGTTCGTCGCAGGGCGGTCCGCCAGCCCGCAAGGAGCTGCATGCGCCGCGTATCCGGCATCCTGGGCGAGAAGACCGCTGCGGTGACCGAGGTGGCGGCGAGCGCTCTGAGGTCCGGCCAGACCCCGGTGGCCAGCCCGGCGAGAAACGCCGCGCCGAGCGCCGTCGTTTCGAGCTCAAGCGGTCGCTCCACCCGGGCTTCGAGGACATCCGCGAGGAACTGGCAGAACCAGTCATTGGCCGCCATGCCGCCATCGACGCGGATGGCAGACGCCCGGCGCGCCCCGTCCGCGGCCATCGCGTCGGTCAGATCACGGGTCTGGAAGCCTACCGACTCGAGCGCCGCGCGGGCGAAATGCGCACGGGTCGTATCGAGCGTCATGCCGCAGATCAGCCCGCGGGCGCCCGGATCCCAGTGCGGCGCACCCAGCCCGACGAACGCCGGCACCAGGTAGACGCCGTGATCGTCCGGCACGCTGGCGGCGAGTGCAGCCGTCTCGGCCGCGTCCTTGACCAGTCCGAGTC
>JBAVOB010000085.1:0-4480 GCA_049691655.1 Steroidobacteraceae bacterium
GGTGATCTCGGCGCGTGTCTCGGGCCGCGCGACCAGCCGCAGCTCGATCGTCGCGCGGCTCGAGACGACGATCGGGCGGTCCGAAAGCGTGTGCGGACAGATCGGCGCGAGCACCAGCACGTCGAGATCCGGTTCGACGATCGGTCCGCCGCAGGAGAGCGCGTAGGCGGTCGAGCCGGTGGCCGTGGCGATGACCAGCCCGTCGCCGCCGTGAGTGTTCACATACCGTCCGTCGATCCAGGTTTCGAAGTCGAGCATGCGGCCGGTCTCCCACTTCTGCAGCACGACGTCGTTGAGCGCGAGGAGTTCCGTCGAGGGGCCGCCGGTGCGCTCGAGCCGCGCGGTGAGCAGCGGCCGCTGGTCGACCGAGCAGTGGCCCGCGAGCGCCGCGTCGATGCACGCCAGCATGTCCTGCGGCAGCACATCGGTGAGAAACCCGAGGCGGCCGCGATTGATGCCGAGCAGCGGGACGTTGTGCCGGGCGAACAGCCGGGCCGCATAGAGCAGCGTTCCATCCCCGCCAATGGCGATTCCAAGGTCGGCGAGTCCGCCGAGTTCCTCCGCGGCGATCCGCGAGGCTTCACGCGCACCGGGGAAATCGGGCGCCGCGCGTTCGAGCAGCACCTCCACGCCGTGCTTGCGCAGGTGCGCGATCACGAACGCGGCGGATTCGGCGACGCTCGCGTCCGTGAACTTGCCGACTACTGCGCAGCGGCGCATCGCTGTGACCCTGGGTTGCTCCGTGAGACCGTGCCGGTCCTTTTAGCACGCGCTCGGCTCAGCGGCCAACGGCCCGAACCCCGTGAATTCGCGGAGTTTCGCTCGGGGGCGATTCGCCTTGACTCGCCTGCCAGCCGCTGGTTAGCTTGATTCCGGACTGCCACTGCCTGCCGATGGTGCAAGACAACCGCGAGGAAACGCTGACGGAGCGCGCACAGCACCTGCTGAGAGTGCTCGTCGAGGCATACATTCGCGAGGGTGAGCCGGTCGGGTCGCGGACCCTGTCGCGCGAAGCCGGACTCACGATCAGCGCCGCCACGATTCGCAACGTCATGGCGGACTTGGAGGAACTGGGTTTCGTCGCCTCGCCCCATACGTCCGCCGGCCGCGTGCCCACGGACAAGGGCTACCGGTTTTTCGTCGACGCGCTCCTCAAGTCCCAGCGCGTCGCCAATCTCGACGAGGCCGAAATTCGCCGCCAGCTCGGCATGGCGGGCGAGCGGGGTGGCGATCTCGTCGCGACCGCCTCACAGCTGCTCTCGAACGTCACGCATCTTGCGGGCCTCGTGACGCTGCCCCGCCAGCAGGCAGCCTCGATCACGCAGATCGAATTCCTCGGACTCTCGGACAACCGGCTGCTGGTCGTCCTGGTGTTCAACGACCGCGAGGTGCAGAACCGCATCATCCGGCTCGAGCGACACCATTCCCCGGATGAGCTGCGACGCTACGCGGCCTTCCTCAACGAGCGCTTTCGCGGGCGCTCGGCACAGCAGGTGCGCCAGGACATCGTCGCGGAGCTGAAGGAGGCACACGAGCACATGAATCAGCTGATGCTCGCTGCCATTACAGTGGCACAGCAGGTGTTCGAAGCGACCGACGACAAGCTCGAATACGTCATCGTCGGCGAGACCAACCTGATGGGCGTCGGCGAGCTCTCGAGCGTCGAGAAGCTGCGGCGCCTGTTCGAGGCATTCAACGAGAAGCGCGACATGCTCAATCTGCTCGACTCCAGCCTGCGCGCGGAGGGGGTGCAGATCTTCATCGGTCACGAATCGGGATTTCATATTCTCGACGATTGTTCGGTCGTCATGGCCCCTTACGCCGCAGACAACGAGGTAATTGGCGTGCTCGGCGTGATCGGGCCGACCCGCATGGCCTACGAGCGGGTGATTCCGATCGTCGATCTGACCGCGCGGCTGCTTGGAGCCGCCTTGAATTCCCAGCGTACGCCCTGATTCTCACAAAAGCCGTAGGACTCGTCATAGGGTCGGTCCTGAGATAGTCGGTATAACTTGTTGTTTTTCTGGAGTCCAGGATGACCAAAGGGAGCCCCCAACCAGCCGAGCGGCAGAACGGGCCCGGCGGAGAGCACACGGAAACGGCTGTGCTGCCTGAGACGACGGCGGGCCTGGCCGAACTCGAGCAGCTCAAGGAGTTGCTCGGCGCAGCCGAGGAGCGTGGTCGCAACCACTGGGAGCAGTACCTGCGTGCCGTCGCGGAACTCGACAACGTTCGCAAGCGCGCACTGCGCGACGTCGAGAACGCGAGCCGCTACGGGCTCGAGAAGTTCGCCCAAGAAATGCTGCCGGTGAAGGAATCGCTCGACCTGGCCGTGGAGAATGCGGCGCGCGTCGACGCGCAGGGACTGATCGCCGGGCAGCAGGCGACGCAGCAGCTGCTCGCGAAGGCCTTCGAGCATCTTGGCATCGACGAGGTGAACCCGCTGGGCCAGCCCTTTGACCCCGCCGGGCACGAGGCCGTACTCGTGCAGGAATCGGCGACGGCCGAACCGAACAGTGTGATCCAGGTCGTGCAGCGCGGTTACCGCCTGAATGGCCGCCTGCTGCGGCCTGCCCGGGTCATTGTCGCGAAACCCCCTTCTTGAAACCCTGACCGGGCGCACCCATTCAGTGCGCCATCGACGCATTTAACGGGAGCAACCCCATGGCGAAGACAATCGGCATCGACCTCGGCACCACCAACTCGTGCGTGGCGATCATGGAAGGCGGCAAGCCGCGGGTCATCGAGAACAGCGAGGGCGATCGCACGACTCCCTCGATCGTCGCGTTCACCAAGGACGACGAGGTGCTCGTCGGCCAGTCGGCCAAGCGTCAGGCGGTGACCAATCCGCAGAACACCCTGTTCGCGGTCAAGCGCCTGATCGGCCGACGGTTCGAGGACGAGGTCGTGCAGCGCGACATCAAAATGGTCTCGTACAAGATTGCGCGGGCCGAGAACGGCGACGCCTGGGTCGAGGTGCAGGGCAAGAAGATGGCTCCGCCGGAAGTTTCGGCGCGAGTGCTCATGAAAATGAAAAAGACGGCGGAAGACTACCTCGGCGAGGAAGTGACCGAGGCCGTCATCACCGTGCCCGCGTACTTCAATGATTCGCAGCGCCAGGCGACCAAGGACGCTGGCCGCATCGCGGGGCTCACAGTCAAGCGCATCATCAACGAGCCGACCGCCGCGGCGCTTGCCTACGGGCTCGACAAGTCGGGCGGCGACCGCAAGATTGCGGTGTACGACCTCGGTGGCGGCACCTTCGACATCTCGATCATCGAGATTGCCGCGGTCGACGCCGAACGCCAGTTCGAGGTGCTGTCGACCAACGGCGATACCTTCCTCGGTGGCGAGGATTTCGACCTCAAAATCATCCATTTCCTCGCGGACGAGTTCCTCAAGCAATCCGGCGTCGACGTGCGCAAAGATCCGCTCGCGATGCAGCGCCTCAAGGAGGCGGCGGAGAAGGCGAAGATCGAGCTGTCCTCGAGCCAGCAGACCGACATCAACCTGCCGTACATCACGGCGGACGCATCGGGGCCGAAGCACCTCAATATCAAGCTCACCCGCGCCAAGCTCGAGTCGCTCGTCGAGGATCTCGTCAGGAAGACGATGGAGCCCTGCAAGATCGCTCTCAAGGACGCGGGCCTGTCCGCCGGCGAGGTGGCGGAGGTCATCCTCGTCGGCGGGCAGACGCGCATGCCGCTCGTGCAGAAGTACGTGAAGGACCTGTTCGGCAAGGAGCCGCGCAGGGACGTCAACCCCGACGAGGCGGTCGCGGTGGGCGCGGCCATCCAGGCCGGTGTGCTCGCGGGCGAAGTGAAGGACGTGCTGCTGCTCGATGTCACACCGCTGTCGCTCGGCATCGAGACGCTGGGCGGCATCCGCACCAAGGTGATCGAAAAGAATACGACGATTCCGACCAAGGCGTCGCAGGTGTTCTCGACGGCGGATGACAACCAGACGGCCGTGACGATCCACGTCCTGCAGGGTGAGCGCGACCGGGCCGCGGACAACAAGTCACTCGGCAAATTCGATCTTGCCGATATTCCGCCGGCGCCGCGCGGTCTGCCGCAGATCGAGGTGACGTTCGACATCGACGCGAACGGCATTCTCAATGTGTCGGCCAAGGACAAGGCCACCGCCAAGGAGCAGAAGATCGTCATCAAGGCCTCGAGCGGCCTGACCGAGGACGAGATCAAGCGCATGGTGCGTGATGCCGAGGCGCACGCGGAAGAGGACCGCAAGTTCCGCGAACTCGTCGAGACGCGCAATCGCGCCGACGCGATGGTGCATGCGGTCGAGAAGACCCTGAAGGATCTCGGCGAGAAGGTGCCGGCAGCCGAGCGCGCGCAGGCGGAATCGGCGCTGTCGGACCTCAAGAGCGTGCTTAAGGGCGACGACAAGGACAAGATCGAGAAAAAGGCCGAGGCGCTCGCGCAGGCCTCGGCGACGATCGCGCAGCAGGCCTACGCCCAGG
>JBAVOB010000086.1:0-5295 GCA_049691655.1 Steroidobacteraceae bacterium
CAGCCGAACAGCCGCGAAGCGCTCGATGGCCTCGCGCAGGCGACAGCGGCGACGGCGGGCCGCGAGTTCCGCGACCTGCGCGCGCGGGCCGAGCGCGCGGAGGCGGAAGAACGCTGGGGCGAGGCGCTGCGTGAATACGAACAGGCACTCGCAGCTGATCCATCGCTGCAGCTGGCACGTGCGGGCAGAGATCGGGTGGCGCCGCGGGCGGAACTCGCTGCGCGGCTGCAGGCGCTGATCGAGCATCCAGACCGGCTGATCGCCGCGGAGGTCCGCGCCGACGCGCAGCGCCTGATTTTGCGCGCGCGCACAAAAGTGCCCGCGGGACCGATGCTGCGCTCGCAGATCGCGCGCCTCGAGCTGCTGTTGCCCGACTACGACAAACCGGTCAGGGTCGCGCTCGAGTCGGATAACGCGACACAGGTGACGATCCGGCGGATCGGTGCGCTGGGAAGTTTTTCCCGACGCGAAATCGAGCTGAAACCGGGCCGCTACACTGTGATTGGGACGCGCGAGGGATTCCGCGACGTGCGCCGCGACATCACGGTAGCGCCCCGTCAGTCGCCGCCGGTGCTGAACATCGCGTGCCAGGAGAAAGTGTGAATCCCGCCCCGGCAACGACTGGGTGGCGGGGCAGCATGCCGCGCGCGTCATGATCTCTTCCTCCGAGACAGCGGATCGCGATCGCGCGAGCATCACGGTACGTGAACCGCTCGGTGAGCGCGCAACGGGCGGCAGCGTGTCGTTCGGTGGAGCGCCCGGGGAGCCCGGTGCCGCAGTCGGCCTGGCGCCTGATGTCGTCGTGCCCGGCGCGCCGGCTGGTGTGCTCGCGCGTATCGAGTGCCGGCAAGAATCGTTCGTCGCCATTCCCGCCGAGCATGCGCCTGCGGCGGAGCATGCACTGCTCCTGAACGGCCGGCGGCTGCGCGAGCCGCTCGAGCTGGCGCGCGGCGACGTGTTGCGCGTCGGTGACGCCGACGTAACGGTCGCATCGGCACAACCCGGAAGGCTCGCGCTCGATGTGCATCACCGGGTCGGCAACGTCACCCTGCCTCCGCTCGAACCCATCGCGGCGGCGAGCGCCGAGGAGAGCGACGAAGATCTCGAAATCCGCTCCACGTCCTCCGTGCCGCGCGCTGGCGCGAACATCGCGAAAGCTCGCGAGGCGGCCGGCAAGACGCGTGTCCCCGGTTGGCGGTGGATCGCACTGGCGGCGGTGGTGCTGGTTGCCTTTCTCGCGGCGCAGGTGAGCCTCGGGCGGGTTACCCTTGAGTTGCAGCCGCCCGATGCCAAGGTGCGAGCGCTCGATGCGTGGATCTCGTGGCAGTCCGGCCCGACGTTGTTCGTCGCACGCGGTGTGCGCACCCTGCGTGCCGAGCGCGACGGCTATCGTCCTGCCGAAGAACGCGTGACCGTGGCAGCCGATCGCACGGCGACCCTCAAGCTGAGGCTCATCAAGCTGCCGGGCCGACTCGACATCGATACCGGCGGCATTGCGGCGAACGTGCTGGTCGACGGTGAGACGGTCGGGCGCGCGCCGGGCGTAGTCAGCGTCGGCGCGGGCGAGCGCACGATCGTGCTGCGGGCCGAGCGGTTTCTCGATTACCAGGCCAAGCTCGACATCGACGGCGCTGGCATGAAGCAGGCGCTCGTGGCGAAGCTGCGGCCGTCCTGGGGCAGGATCACGGTGACGAGCGATCCGGCCGGGGCGCTGGTTTCCGTCAATGGGCGCGCAGTCGGCGTCGCGCCGCGCTCCATCGATCTGCCCGCCGGCGTACAGCGGGTTGAGATCGCCGCGCCGGGTCTGCGTAGCTGGAGTTCGAGCGTGGTCGTGCGTGCCGGAGAGAGCGTGGCGATCGGGCCGGTCAAACTCGGTTTGGCCTACGCCAGGTTGCTCGTGCGCTCGCAACCCGTTGGTGCGGAGGTCTCCATTGCCGGTAGTTATCGCGGCAAGACGCCGCTGTCAATCGAGCTGGCACCCGGTCTGGCGCACGAGGTGGTCGTCACGCGTAGCGGCTATACCAACTGGACACGCTCGGTGCTGGTCGAGTCCGGGCGCAATACGGTTCTCGACGTGCGGCTCGCCCCGATTGCGGTGGGACTGAGCGTGCGCGGGGAGCCGGCGGACGCCGAAGTGCTGATCGACGGCACCCTGCGCGGGAAGGCGCCGCTCGCCCTCGAGCTGACCGCCGGTGAACACCGGGTGGAGATCAGAAAGGAAGGCCTGGCGGCGTACTCCGCAGTGGTACCCGTCGCGCCCGGACTGGTGCGCACACTCGAGTATCGGCTCCTCGCGCCGGGGCGCACGCAGCCGCCCACGGCCCCCGGCGCCAGCGTTCGCGCCAAGGCTGGTCTCGAACTGAAGATGATCGCCGCCGGCACATACGACATGGGGAGCGATCGGCGCGAGCAGGGACGGCGCCCGAACGAGCAGCTGCGCAAGGTCACGCTGTCGAAACCCTTTCTCTTAGGCGTGCGACCGGTGAGCAACGCCGATTTTCGCAAGTTCCGCCCGGAACACGAGTCAGGGTTTGTCGAGAAGAAAACTGTTGATCTCGACGAGCAGCCGGTAACCAAAGTGTTGTGGGAAGAGGCCGCGGAGTACTGCAACTGGCTCTCCGAGCAGGAAGGCCTGCCGGCCGCGTATGAGAAGAGCAACGGCGGCTACGTGCTGAAACGACCGGTCAATACCGGTTATCGCCTGCCGACCGAGGCCGAATGGGAATATGCGGCGCGCGTCGGCACGAATGGCAAGCTGCGCAGGTTCCCCTGGGGCGATCAGTTGCCGATCCCTGCCGGGGCGGGGAACTTCGGCGGCGCCGAGGCACTCGGGTTGATCGATGTCGCGCTCGATGGGTATCGCGATGACTACCCGGCGATTGCGCCGGTCGGCCGGTTTGCACCCAACCCGCTCGGGCTGTATGACATGGGCGCCAACGTCGCGCAGTGGGCGAACGACCTGTATACATCGTACGTCGATTCCGGCGCGGTCACCGATCCCACCGGGCCGGCGGAGGGCAAGCTGCATGTGATTCGCGGCGCCAGCTGGCGCTCGGGATCCGTGACTGAACTGCGCCTGGCGTGGCGCGAGGGCGCGAGCGATGCCAGCCAGTGGATTGGATTTCGCGTTGCACGAACGCCCGAACCCTGAAACCGGAGCTATCCGATGCGATACACGTGGAGATTGATCGCGATCACGTCGCTCCTCGCGCTGCTCGCGGTCGGGGCCAGCTCGAGAGCGTTGCGTGCCGTTGCGCAGACGCCGCCGGCTCCGCCGGCACCCGCCCAGGCATCGCCCGGCACCACCACCGGCAGCCGGGCCGGTGCCGCGGACAGTGCCGCGGCCGGCACGGAAGAGAGCACGCCGCCCGCGCCTGCCGCCGAGGAGTCGCCGGACCTGCGCGAATCGGCGGACAACAACATCAGTTACCCGATCGACATCTGAGCGAGCGCATCCCATGAATGATCCTGCCACTTCGCTGGCGAACAGGACCGGCGTCGCCGGCGCAGTTGCCAGCCGCAGCCGCCAGGCGACCGAGTTTCTGTACAGCGTCATCGCGTTGTTCGTGGCGATCGTCGTGGTGCAGACGATCTACGCGCTGCACGTGCGTCCGGTTTCCGAAGGGATTCTGGCCGCCGACCGCGCCGCAATGCTCCACGACCCCAACTACGTCTCGCATCGCTCTTTCTATGTAGCCATCAAGGACTACGAGCAGGAATCCGAGATCATCCTGATGCTCTGGGCGCTCGCGATCATCACGCTCAAGTGGCGGTCGCAGTCGCTCGAGCGCCGCACGCTGCAGGCGGATCTGCTGCGCCTTCCCGAAGGCATGAAGATCCTTCCCGAGGACACGCGTGAATACGCGCGCCAGGTCGAAAATCTCGACGCCGAACAGCGCAATCTGCTGGTGCCACGCGCGATTCTCGCCGCCCTCGCACGCTTCGGCGCGACGCGTAGCGTGCAGGACGCGGCGACCGTCGCGCACGGCGTGTGCCAGTCGGAGGCGGAGCGGCTCGATTCCGAACTGTCGATGTTGCGCTACATTGCTTGGGCGATTCCGGCCATCGGCTTCATCGGTACCGTGCGCGGTATCGGCGATGCGCTCTCGGAAGCTCACAAGGCCGTCGCGGGCGACATCTCGGGCGTCACCGAAGGCCTGGGCGTCGCCTTCAATTCAACGCTGATCGCATTGCTCCTGTCGATCCTCCTCATGTTCCTGCTGCACCAGTTGCAACTTCTGCAGGAGCGCCACGTACTCGACACCGAGACCTATATTGACCAGCGCGTGATCCGCAACCTGCAGGTACGTTGATGGGATTCGGGCTCGAGCTCAACGACCGCGCGCTTGCACTCGCTCGCGATGGCGCCGTGACTGCGGTCGCGCCGAGCATCGTGTCGCGGGGAACGGGCGCGCCCATGGCGGACCGGTTGCGTCTGGAACCGATGCAGGCGAGCACGCGGCACTGGAGCGATCTCAGCCGCGGTGCCGCGGGTGGAGCCGCCGGCAGTCTGGAGATCGTGGCCGCTGAACTGCGCGCCAGGCTCGCTGGCAGGCCCGCAGATTCGCCGTTGTGGGTCGCGGCGCCGGCGCGCTTCGATGCGGGTGCGCTCGGTACGCTCCTCACCTTGCTGCGCGCGGCGGGCGCGGGAATCGACGGATTTGTCGACGCGGCCGCGGCCACAGTCGCGGCTCTCAACGTATCGGGCCAAGCGCTCGTCCTCGACGTGGGTCTGCATCACCTCTCGGCGACTGCGATCGATGCGACAAATGGCGCCGCGCGTCGCCGGCGTGCCGTCACCAGCGACCGTGGCGGGCTGCTCGAGCTGTACGATGCCTGGCTCGATCTCATCGCGCTGGCGATGGTGAAGCGCACTCGTTTTGATCCTCTGCACGAGGCGGCGACCGAGCAGCGACTGTTTGATCTGCTGCCCGGCATTGCTGCAGAGGCCGCGCGCGCGGGCCGCGCTACCGCCAGGGTGGAGGTGCGCGGCGAAAGCTACGAGACGACTCTCGGGCGCGACCAGTTCGGCGAGGCCGCCGAAGCAGTGTATCGCGATGTCGTGCGGCTGCTGCACGAACTGCGGCCCGCCGGCGCGCGCGTGACGCTGATCGCGCCGCGGATCGTGCGGGAGTTGCCGGGTCTGATCGAGCGCCTGCAGACGTTCGAGGACTGCTGGTTGATGGTCCATCCGGAAGGCATGGCCGCCGCCGCCGCATCGACGTTGGCCGCGGCCGTCGCGGGTGGCGCGGGCGCAGTGCGGTTTCTGCGCCGCGTTGCCGCCCACCTCGAGGT
>JBAVOB010000087.1:0-4903 GCA_049691655.1 Steroidobacteraceae bacterium
CGGCTGCCCTGGGGCCCGGTCGCATCGAGTCCCCAGAGCGCGCTCAGCCGTTCGGCCGGCAGCTTGATCGCCTCGGCGAGCCGGGTGAGCAACAGCTCGCGATACACGCCCGGCGGCACGCGGGCGATGAGCGGGCGGGCAAGTTCTGCAAAGCGCGCGCGGCCGTCGGCGTGCGCCAGGTCCGCCTGCGTGCTGAGTTCGCTCACTAGGTACTCGCTGAGCGGCAGCGTCGAGTCGAGGCGCTTCTCGAATGCCTCGCGTCCCTCCGCGCCGACCAGCGAATCGGGATCGTGACCCTCGGGCAGGAACAGAAAGCGGATCTCGCGGCCCTCCCGGGCCTCGGGCAGCGCGTTCTGCAGGGCGCGCCACGCGGCGGCGCGCCCGGCGCGGTCGCCGTCGAAAGCGAAAACGACCGCGGAAACCAGCCGGAAAATGCGCTTCAGATGTTCCGGCGTGGTCGCCGTGCCGAGCGTCGCCACCGCGTAGCGCAGACCGGCCTGGTGCAGGCGCACGGCATCCATGTAGCCCTCGACGACCAGCAGGCGCCTGAGCTCCCCGCGGCTTTGGCGCACTTCGTACAGGCCATAAAGCTCGCGGCCCTTGTGGAAGAGCTCCGTTTCGGGCGAGTTGAGGTATTTCGGCTCGCCCTGTGCGATGACGCGCCCGCCGAAAGCGATGGTTCGCCCGCGCGCATCGCGGATCGGAAACATCAGGCGGTCGCGGAAACGGTCGTAGTGGTTCTCGCCGTCGCGCTTCTCGCCGCGCTCGCGCTCGATCACCAGCCCGCAGGCCGCGAGGGCGCGCAACTTCGCCTCGCTCCCGCCGAAGCGCCGCAGCACCTCGTTCCAGGAATTGGGCGCGTAGCCGATGGCGAACTGGGTGAGGGTCTGCGCCTCGAGTCCGCGCTTCTTCACATAATCCCGGGCGCGCGCGTCGCGCTCGAGCTGCTCGGCATAGAAGCGCGTGACGCGGCCGAGCAGCTCGTAGAGATCGGCGTGATCGTCGCGCGGGCCCGCCGCGCCGCCTTCGCGCGGCACTTCGAGACCGAGGCGACCGGCGAGCTCTTCGACGGCGTCCGGGAAGGGCAGCCGATCGAATTCCATCAGGAAGCCAAGCGCCGTGCCGTGCGCGCCGCAACCGAAGCAGTGATAGAACTGCTTCTCGGGACTGACCCAGAACGACGGAGTCTTCTCGCCGTGGAACGGGCAGCAGGCCTTCCACTCGCGCCCGGCCTTCTTCAGCTGCACGCGGCCGCCAACGAGTTCGACGAGATCCGTCCGGGCGATCAGGTCATCGATGAAATGCTGTGGGATGCGGCCGGCCATGATCGGCAATCTACTCCGGCGTGCCGGCGGCTGCAGTGTCGCAGACGGCAGGCGACGAGCCAGGCCGGCCGGCCCGCGGCCGTCAGGCGGGCGCGAGCTTCTGCTTGATGCGGGCGCTGACGGCGCCCATGTCGGCGCGGCCGGCGGCCTGGGCCTTGACTGCGGCGACCACCTTGCCCATGTCCTTCAACGTCGCGGCGCCCGTCGCCGTGATGGCTGCGCTGATCAGCGCGTCGACTTCCGCGTCCGAGAGGCGCTGCGGCAGGTAGGCCTCGATCTGCGCGATTTCTGCGGTTTCCCTCGCCACGAGATCGGCGCGGCCCCCGGCCTGGAACTGCGTGACCGCTTCGCGGCGCTGCTTGAGCATTTTCTCCAGCACCGCGAACACCTGCGCATCGTCGAGCTGGATGCGTTCATCCACCTCGCGCTGCTTGATGCCCGCGAGGATCATGCGAATGACGCCGAGCCGGTCCTTCTCGCCGGACCGCATCGCCGCCTTCATGTCTTCCTGGATGCGCTCTTTGAGAGCCATGGAGAGCCGACGGCCCCGGGGTTCGGGCCGGTGCGCGCTCAGCGCGCGCGCATGCCGTCGCGCGTGTTGCGCTTCAGGTGACGTTTGACCGCAGCGGCCTTCTTGCGCTTACGCTCCTGCGTCGGCTTTTCGTAGAATTCGCGACGACGGAGTTCGGTGAGCACCCCCGCCTTCTCGCACGCGCGCTTGAAGCGCCGCAGGGCGGCATCAAAATACTCGTTCTCGCGCACTCGGACGCTGGGCATCTAAACCTCAACTACCTGAATTAACTCGAATTTCTCGGCCAACCCACCCTGGGCGGGCTGGCGATTCTAAAGAGCCGTCCCGGAAAAGGCAAAGGCAACTGCAGCGTGCGAGTGGTCGCGATCGAAACCTCCTGTGACGAATGCGCCGTCGCCGTGCTCGACTCCGCGCTCGGCCTGCTGGCTCATGAACTGTTCAGCCAGGTGAATCTGCATGCCCTGTACGGCGGGGTGGTGCCGGAACTGGCCTCGCGGGACCATGTGAAACGGCTGGTGCCGCTGCTCGAGCGCGCGCTCGCGGCCGCGTGCTCGAAGCCGCAGGACATCGGGGGCCTCGCCTACACGGCGGGGCCGGGACTGATCGGGGCGCTGCTCACCGGGGCGGCGTTCGGTCGCGCGCTCGCCTACGCCTGGGGCGTGCCGGCGGTCGCGGTCCATCATCTCGAGGGACACCTGCTCGCGCCGCTCCTCGAGCCCGATGCGCCGCCGTTTCCACACGTTGCGCTGCTCGTGTCGGGCGGCCACACGATGCTCATCGATGTGCGCGCAGTCGGCGACTATCGCCTGCTCGGGGAGACTCGCGACGACGCGGCGGGCGAGGCTTTCGACAAGTCAGCCAAGCTCCTCGGCCTCGGCTATCCCGGCGGGCCTGAGCTCGCGCGGCTCGCCGCGCACGGCCGCCCGGGTGCATACGAGTTTCCGCGGCCCATGCTCGGCCGCGAAGGGCTGGAATTCAGCTTCTCGGGCCTGAAGACGGCGGTGCGCCTCGCCGTCGAAGCACAGCCCCTGAACGACCGCGTGCGGGCTGACATCGCCCGCGGCCTGCAGACCGCCGTCGTCGAAACGTTGATCGCGAAGGCGCTGGCGGCGCTCGATGAGACCGGACGCGAGGCGCTCGTGGTCACGGGCGGGGTCAGCGCGAACCTCGAGCTGCGCGAGCGAATGGCGCGCGCCGCCGCCCGGCAGGGCGCGCGGGTCTGGTATCCGCGCGTCGAGTTCTGCACCGACAACGCGGCGATGATCGCAGTGGTGGGGCTGCTGCGGCTCGCGGCGGGGGCGGCGGAGCCCCTCGCGGTGATGGCGCATGCACAATGGCCGCTCGCAAGCCTGCTGGCCACGCACCAGCCGATCCCGCCTGAATTCAGATTCGCACGCGCACTGGACCAACATGGCTGACACGAGCGACGGCGATTCGATCTTCCTGCGCGGGCTCGAGGTCGAGTGCATCATCGGCTTCATCGAGTGGGAGCGGCGCATCCCGCAGAAGGTCGTGATCGACATCGAGCTGCCGGTCGACTGCCGGCGCGCCGCCGAACGCGACGAGGTGGCGGATTCGGTCGACTACAAGAAAGTCGCGAAGCGCATCATCGCCTTCGCCAGCGGCTCGACGTTTCGCCTGGTCGAGACGCTCGCGCAGCGGCTGGCGCTCGTCGTGCTCGAGGAATTCGGCGTCGAGTGGCTGCGGTTGTCGGTCGGCAAGCCCGGCGCCATTCGCGGATCGCGCGATGTCGGCGTGTCGATCTACCGCACGCGCGCCGATCTCGCCGCGGCGCAGCGCCGCTGAGCGCCGCCGCGGCGCCGGCCATGCCTCGGGTTTTCGTCGCGGCCGGCAGCAACGTCGAGCCGGAGCGGCACCTGGCGATCGCGGCCGCGGAGCTGCGGCGGACTTTTCCCGGCACGCGCTTCTCGCCGTGCTATCGCAACGCTCCGGTGGGATTTGCGGGCGCGGATTTTCTCAATCTCGTGGCCGAGTTCGCCACCGACAGGCCCCTCGACACAGTGGTCGCCGAGCTGCAGCGCATCGAGGGCCTCTGCGGCCGGCCGCGGACGGCGCCAAAGTGGGCGCCGCGCACCATGGATCTCGACCTGCTGCTTTACGGCGATCTCGTGAGCGATACGCCCGGGCTGAAACTGCCGCGTCCGGACCTGCTGGTCCGGCCTTACATGCTGGGCCCACTGGCGGATCTCGCGCCGGAGCTACGCCATCCCGTGGCCGGGCGCACGCTCGGCGAGCTGTGGCACGAGTTCGATCGGGGGGCGCACCGGCTGCAGCGCTGCGACCTGCGCGGGCTCGAGACGCCGGGACCATGAGCCAGCGATCCGGCGCGTCGCCAGCGCGGCTACCAGCCGACGCTGCGCCCGCCGTCGACCGCGAGAATCTGCCCCGTCACGTACGGCGCATCGGCCGCGAAGAACAGCGCCGCTTTCGCCACGTCCTCAGGCGAGCCGGATCGCTTGAGGAGCGTCCGGCCGATGATCTTCTGCTGCAGGGCATCGTCCGCGCCGCCTGCGGGCCACAACACCGGGCCCGGCGCGATCGCGTTGACGCGCACCTGCGGCGCGAGTTCGCGTGCCAGCGACTTGGTGAGCATGATGAGGCCGGCTTTCGCGAGCGAGTACACCGCGTGGCGACGCAGCGGCCGCAGGCCGTGAATATCGACGATGTTCAGGATCAGGCCCTGCGAGAGTTTCAGCGGCCGGGCGGCCGCCTGGGCGAGGAACAGCGGTGCCTTGAGATTCGAACCGACCAGGTCGTTCCACTGCTCGTCGGTGATCTCGCCGATCACCGTCGGATAGAAGGTCGAGGCGTTGTTCACGAGAATGTCGAGCTGCCCGAAGGCGCCGGTGGCCTGCTCCACCAGGCCCGATACGGCGGCCGTATCGAGCAGGTCGGCCTGCAGCGTGGTGGCGGAGCCGGGGCGCGTCGCGGCGAGTTCGCTCGCGAGCGTCCGCGCCGGACCGCCGGAGCTGCGATAGTGCACCACGACGCTCGCGCCCGCGCCGTGGAGCGTGCGCGCAATCGC
>JBAVOB010000088.1:0-4588 GCA_049691655.1 Steroidobacteraceae bacterium
TCGTCGGTGCGGTGGCCGGCGCGGCAATCGGCGCAATCGCCGCGAGCGGACAGCCCCGGCGGCCGGAAAGAGTGATCCAGAGCGAACGTGATCGGGACATCGAGCGAGGTGCGGCGAACTACCGCCGCGCCTTGTCAGCATGCCTCGACGGACGCGGTTACAGCGTTCGGTGAACCTTGCAGGAGATGGAGCGATGAGAACACCAACGAAATTCCTGTGGCTGGCCGCGACGCTGGCGCTCGGCCTTGCGGTCGCGGCGACAGGTTTTGCCGCGCCTCAACAAGGCGGTCGTGGCGATCGCGGTGCCGCTCGCGGGGCTTCGCACGAGCGCTTCGACACTCGCTACCGGCACAACCACTATTACCCGCCGCGCGGATATGCAGTGCGAGAGCTCCCGCCGCGTCCCCTGGTCATCGAACGAGCCCGCTCGCACTACTACTATTCGGGCGGTGCGTGGTACCGACCCTATGGACCGCGATTCGTGGTCGTGGCTCCGCCGCTCGGGCTCTTCGTGCCGATCCTGCCGCCGTATTACACGACGATCTGGTGGCGCGGGCTGCCTTATTACTACGCCAACGACACTTACTACCTGTGGCGCGGCCAGGACCGCGCCTATGAAGTCGTCGCGCCGCCTGACGACCGTGAAATCTCGACAACGCCCCCGCCCAGCGATGAGGTGTTTGTCTACCCGAAGAACGGTCAGAGCGAGGAGCAGACCAATCGGGATCGCTATGAGTGTCATCGCTGGGCCGCGGACCAGACGGGTTTCGATCCGACTCAGTCCGCGGGTGGCGCCTCATCCGCGGACAGGGCGAGTCGCAGGGCGGATTATTTCCGGGCGATGACGGCGTGCCTCGAAGGCCGCGGTTACAGCGTGCGCTAGCCGCTACTCGTAACGCAGCGCCTCGATCGGATCGAGGCGCGAGGCCTTGCGCGCCGGGTAGATTCCGAAGACGACGCCGACCAGCGCGCTTACCAGCACGGATGCGAGCACGATGTCCGTCCGCGTCACCATCGACCAGCCGAACTTCGCGGCGAGAAGTTGTCCCACGCCGAGACCGACCGCGATGCCGATGACGCCGCCGATCGCCGCGAGCACGAGCGATTCCACGAGGAACTGCGCGAGAATGTCGCTCGGCTGCGCGCCGACCGCCATGCGGATGCCAATCTCGCGTGTGCGCTCCGTCACCGACACGAGCATGATATTCATGACGCCGATACCGCCCACGACGAGCGAGACCAGGGCGATCGAGGCGAGCAGCGTCGTCATCGTGCCGGTCGTCGCCGTGAGCATGCCGGCCATCTCTGCAATGCTCCGCACCGAGAAGTCATCGTCCTGACCCCCGGCGAGGCGGTGCCGCTCGCGAAGCAACGCCGTTATTTCCTGCTGCGCCCGGTCGACCGCATTTGAGCTCACGGCGCTCACGAAAATGATGCCCGGCAGGAACTTGCCCAGCCCGCCCTGGATGCGCGTCTGGAATGTCGACGCCGGCACGAAGATCGCGTCATCCTGGTCCTGTCCCATTCCCGACTGGCCCTTCTTCTCCAGGAGACCGATGACCGTGTAAGGAGCATTGCGGATGCGGATCACCTGCCCGATCGGATCCGTCCCGCGGCCGAAGAGATTGTCGGCTGTCGTCTGGCCGAGGACCGCATTCTTGGTGGCGCCCGTGACGTCCGACGCCGTGAGGATCGAGCCGCGCGCGGGCAACCAGTTGCGAATCGTAAAGTAGTCAGGCGTCGTGCCGCTGACGACGGTCGTCCATGTCTCGGTATCGGAGACCGCCTGCGTCGTGGTGCGCAGCACAGGTGCCGCGAGGGCTACGGACGGCGCTTCGGCCTGCAGCGCCCGCAGGTCGTCCCAGGTGAGTGTCGGTTGCGTGCCGAACCCCCCCCGCATGCCACCGGCGGTGGTCGAACCCGAGAGCACGATCAGCACGTTCGTGCCGCTCGCCTCGAGCTGGGAGCGAATGCGGCTCTTGGCGCCCTCGCCGATCGACACCATGCAGATGACGGCGGCCACGCCGATGATGATGCCAAGCGCCGTGAGAAAAGCGCGCATCTTGTTGCGCGCGAGCGCCTGCAGGGCGAGCCCGACCGTTTCGCGTGCATCGATCATGCGACGCGCCCCGCCGCGAGCGCCGCGGGCGTCTGGCGCACATCGCGAATGATGCGCCCGTCCTTCAGCTGCAGCAGGCGTGCGGCGAAGGCGGCGATGTCCGCTTCATGCGTGACGAAGAGGATCGTGATGCCGGCCGCGCCGAGCGCCTTCAGCAGATTCATCACGTCGAGACTCGTCTGCGAATCAAGATTTCCGGTCGGTTCGTCCGCGAGGATGAGCGGCGGCTGGGTCACGAGCGCCCGCGCGATCGCGACGCGCTGCTGCTGGCCGCCGGAAAGCTGCGATGGCAGATGATGGTGACGGTCGGCCAGTCCAACCCGCTCGAGCGCCTCGTAAGCGCGCCGCCGCCGTTCGGCGCGCGGCACTTTCGCGTAGATGAGCGGCAGCTCGACGTTTTCGACTGCCGGAGTGCGCGGCAGCAGGTTGAAGCTCTGGAAGACGAAGCCGATGAACTGATTGCGAATGGCGGCCCGTTCGATCGGCGAGAGCCCCGAGACATTGCGCTCCGCCAGTCGGTAGATGCCGCTCGTTGGCTGATCGAGGCAGCCGATGATATTCATGAGCGTCGACTTTCCGGAACCGGAGGCGCCGGTGATGGCGACGAACTCACCTTGCTCGACGGCCAGATCGATGTCCCTCAGGGCCGCGAGCTCCGTGTCGCCCGAGCGATACAGCTTGCAGATTTTGCTGAATTCGATGAGCGCCATGGCGTTGCGCCCGCCCTCAGAGAATGCGGAAGCCGCCAGCTCCGCCGGGCCGCGCCGCGGATCCGCCCGCGGCAGTCCCTCCTGACATACTGGTGATCACCTGATCGCCTTCGGCGAGCTCGCCGCCGACGATTTCGGTGAACGTGCCATCGGTGAGACCGGTCTGCACGCGCCGCCGCGCCATGCTCTTGCCAATGAGCGCCCACGCGACCCGCTCGTCGCCTGCGGGCTCAGATCGGGCGGGTCGCCCGCCGCCGGTGGGCCGGGCGGCACCAACGGAACCGGACCCGTTCTTCGCACCGTCGGCGCTCGGCGGCCGGAATCGCAGCGCAGAATTCGGGATGCGTAGCACTCCATCGCGCCGCGCAGAAATCACCGTCACCGAGGCGGTCATGCCCGGCTTCAGTTTGAGGTCGGCGTTCGAGACGTCAATGACCGCATCGTAGGTGACGACGTTCTGCACGACCTGCGGCGCATTGCGAATGTCGCGAATCGTTCCGCGAAAGGTCTCGCCGGGATAGGCATCCACCGTGAAGCTCGCCGGCATTCCCGGCTGCAGCCGGCCGATGTCCGACTCGGACACGTTCGTATGCACTTCCATCAATCGCAGGTCCTGCGCAATCGTGAACAGCACCGGCGCCGCGAGCGAGGCAGCGACCGTCTGGCCGACGTTGACGGCGCGTGAAATCACGATGCCGTCGGTCGGGGCACGAATATCCGTGTATCTCAAATTGGTCTCGGCCTGCTGCAGCGCCGATTGGGCCTGCTCGAGCTGGCCGCGGGCCTGGCGCACCGCAGCGTCGGCCGCGCGCGCCGCGGTGAGGGCCGTGTCGCGATCGTTCTCCGAGATGAGCCGCTGATCGAACATCTGGCGGGCGCGCTCGCTCTGGCGCCGCGCATCGTCCGCCTGCACCGCGAGTCGCGCAAGATTGCCCTCGCCGGCCACGACGCTTGCGCGCGCCTGCGCGACCGCGCCCTGAAACAGCGCCGGATCGATCTTCGCGATGAGTTCGCCCTTCTTGACCTGGCTGTTGAAATCGGCGAGCAGGCTCTGCACGCGACCGCTTACCTGCGTGCCAACATCCACAGTGACCAGCGCCGAGAGCGATCCGGATGCGCTCACTTTCGCGACGACGTCGCCGCGATCGACCGCGGCCGTCAGATAGCTCGTCGTATCGGCCGCGCCACGGCCGAAGAAAAACCACGCGAGCGCCGCAAGCGCGACTAAGCCGGCCCCAACACTGAGCCAGCGCCGCTGCAGAACGTTTCGCCATGAATCCAAGGGAATCAACTCCGACCTGCGCATCGATTGTGGATGAGCGCGCGCGGTGCTGGATGACAATTCAGCAATCCAGGCGCATTCGGCGACGGTCGAATTGCGTCAGTCGGCCCGCGGCACCCGGGCGGCCGCCCAGCCATCATAGCGGCCGCCGTGCTCACGCGCGAGCGCAGCGCAGCCGCGGCTGATCTCGCGCATGCCGGGTACCGACAGGCGCAGCGACTTGCGGGCGTGCACGCTGCACGGCTGATCGACGGCCTCCGGGATCGTGCGCAGGTCGACGCTGTAACCTTCTTTCTCGAGCCTGGCCGCCACGCCCCTGGCTGCCACTTCGTTCGGCAGCGCGAAGAAGAAATCCACGTCGTGCGGCTGGAACGGATCGGATCCCGAGAGGCGGAGCCGCTCAATGAGCTTCGCGTCCCAGTCATCGTTCCCGCGGTCCTGGAACCGGCGCAGACTGACGTAGATGCGGTACAGCGC
>JBAVOB010000089.1:0-4987 GCA_049691655.1 Steroidobacteraceae bacterium
GAACGAACTCCCGCGCCGCAGCGTGCGATCGATGAGCTGGTCCACCAGCACCAAGGTGCCGGGCGGCAGGTCCTCGCGGTAGGAGCCACACGCCGAGAAGGAAATCAGGTCGGTGACTCCGGCGCGCTTCAGCACGTCGATGTTCGCGCGATAGTTGATGCCGGACGGCGACAGTCGGTGCCCCCTGCCGTGGCGCGGCAGGAAGACAATGGGCGTGCGCCCGATGCGCCCGAACGTCAGGGAGTCCGACGGCTCCCCCCACGGACTCGCCATGCGTTGCTCGCGCACGTCCTCGAGCCCGGGCAGCTGATACAGCCCCGATCCGCCGATCACACCGAGTAGCGCCCGAGCCATAGAATCGCCTGCGAACCCCGGCGAGCGCTTGTGCTCGCCCGCGGCGCAATATACAACCTGTGGGGGCGCGGCAGCGCATTGCCCTGTGATGAACGAATTTCCCCACGATCACGCCTTCCTGGGCGCCCGCCACATTCACAACGAGCGGCGCACCTGGATCGTCATCGCCCTGACCCTGACGATGATGGTGGCGGAAATCACGGCAGGCACGCTGTTCCATTCGATGGCGCTGCTCGCCGACGGCTGGCACATGTCAACCCATGCCGGGGCGCTCGGCATTGCCGCGCTCGCCTACGGCTACGCCCGGCGCAATGCGCGCGATCCGCGCTTCACTTTCGGCACCGGCAAGCTCGGCGACCTCGCGGGCTTCGGCAGTGCCATTGCGCTCGGCCTGATCGCGGTCGTGATCGGCGCCCAGTGCCTCGAGCGACTCGTGGCACCGGTGCCCATCAACTTTCGCGACGCCATCATCGTCGCGGTCATCGGGCTCGGCGTAAACCTCGTGAGCGCCTGGCTGCTGCGGGATGTCGAGCATGCCGATCACGGGCACGCCGCGTCGCACGACCACAACCAGCGCGCCGCCTACGCGCACGTACTCGCGGACGCACTCACGTCGGTCCTCGCCATCGTCGGCCTGCTCGCGGGGTCGCTCTTTGGCTGGATCCGCATGGATCCGCTCATGGGTATCGTCGGCGCCTGCCTGATTGCGCGCTGGTCGATCCGCCTCGTGCGCGATGCGGGTGCCGTGCTGCTCGACACCGCGCCGGCGCGCCAGCTCACGGAGGAGATCCGCCGCCGGCTCGAGATGCAGGGCGATCGGGTGCTCGACCTGCACGTGTGGCGAATCGCGCCGGGCCACCATGCCGCCGCGGTTGCCGTGCTGAGCCGCTCGGGCAGGCAGTCAGCAGATTTCAAGAACTGTCTCACCGACCTGGAAGAAGTCTCGCACGTCACCGTCGAAGTCCACGGTGCCGCGGACGCGAAGACCTGACGCGCGGCGCGCGCCAGCGAGTCGATCACCAGATCCGCACGCGTTCCTCTGGCGGCAGGTACAGCCGATCGCCGGGGTGCACATTAAACGCCGCATACCACGCGTCCATGTTGCGCACCACTCCGTTTACCCGGAACTCCGACGGGCTATGTGGATCGCTCATGATCTGCGTGCGCAGCCGCTGCTCGCGAATGAGCGAACGCCATACCTGCGCCCAGCCGAGGAAGAAGCGCTGCGCGCCGCTATAACCGTCGAGCGTCGGCGGCGCGGGCTGGCCGGCGAGCGAGAGCTGGTAGGCCTCATGAGCCACCGTCAGGCCACCGAGATCGCCGATGTTCTCCCCGAGCGTGAGCCGGCCGTTGACCTTCAGCCCCGGCAGCGGCTCGAACGCCGCGTACTGGTCGGCGAGCCGCTCCACCAGGCGATGAAAGGATTCCTCGTCGGCGGCGCTCCACCACGTGCGCAGCACGCCGTGCGCGTCGGACTTCGCGCCCTGGTCGTCGAAACCATGGCCCATCTCGTGGCCGATGACGGCGCCGATCGCCCCGTAGTTCACGGCGGCGTCGGCGTTGGGGTCGAAAAACGGCGGCTGGAGGATCGCGGCCGGAAACACCACTTCGTTGAAGACCGGGTTGTAGTACGCGTTGACCGTCTGCGGCGTCATGAACCATTCGCCACGGTCCGCGGGCTTGCCGAGCCGCTCGAGGTCGTGCTGCCAGTCGAACAATGCGGCACGGCGCGCGTTGCCGAACGCGTCGTCGCGGCGCACCTCGAGCTGCGAGTAGTCCCGCCAGCGGTCCGGGTAACCGATCTTGGGGTGAAAGGTCGCGAGCTTCTCGACGGCTGCGGCCTTGGTCGCAGCGCTCATCCACGGGAGCGACTGAATGCGTGTGCCAAAGGCGCGCCGCAGGTTCTCGACGATCTGCAGCACCTGCGCCTTCGCTTGCGGCGGAAAGTGCCGCTGCACGTAGATCTGCCCGATGGCCTCACCGACGGCCGCATCCGCGGCCGCGACGCTGCGTTTCCAGCGGGGTTTCTGCTCGGGCTGGCCGTTCAGCGTGTGTCCGAAGAAATCGAAGACCTCGGCGTCGAGCGCCTGCGGCAGCACCGGTGCCCAGCCGCGCAGGTAGTGATACGTCAGATAGTCGCGCCACACCGCGACCGGCCGCGACTTGAACAGCTCCGCGAGCGGGCCCATGGCATCGAGCTCGCGAACGATCACCTCGTGCGTGCCGCTCAGCCCGGCCGCCGCCAGGCTCGCATCCCAGGGAAACGCCGGCGCGAGCTTGCGCAGCTCCTCCAGGGACCGCGCGTTGTAGTTCAGGTTGCGCTCGCGGCGCTTCGCGATGGGCCAGTGGAGTCTGGCGATGTCCGTCTCGAGAGCGAGAATCCGTTGCGCCGCGCCCGCCGGATCGGCGCTCGCCTGCCCGGCTTTCAGCAGCCGCTGTATGTGCGCGACGTACTGCGCGCGGATCTCGTTGAACTGCGCGTCGTCGCGCAGGTAGTACTCGCGTTCCGGCAGGCCGAGCCCGGCGTGCGTCACGATGACGGCGTAGCGGTCCGGATTCTTCTGGTCGAGCGAGATCCCGATCGCGATCGGGCCGGGCAGCGCGAGGTCGGGCCGCGCCATCAGCCGTGCGACATCATCGTGCGAGCGCGCCGCCGCGATCGCGGCGAGCCCCGCGCGGGCCGGTTGCAATCCGCGCCGGGCGATCTGGCTCTCATCGAGGAAGGCAGCGTGAAAATCCCCTACCTTCTGCTCGACCGATGCGCGCGTCGCATGCGCGCCGGCAAGTTCATCGAGGATCACGTGCACTTTCTGCTCGGCGTCCGCAGCAAGCATGTCGAAGGCACCCCAGCGGGTGCGATCCGGTGGCAAAGTGGCGGTGCGCGTCCACGTACCGATCGCGTAGCGGAAGAAGTCGTCCCCCGCCTTGACGCGGGTGTCGCGGGCGTTCAGGTCGATGCCCCAGACGCCAAACGCGACCGGACGGGCAACCGGCAGCGTCTCGGCGCTCCCCGCGACGGCGCGCGCCGTGCACGCAAGGGCAAGACCGGCGCCCAGCAGGACGGCGGGCAGCGACTGAGTCAGCCGGCGACGGCCCATGGCGGTATTCCTGTGGAGGCGGGCAGGACCCTTCTATACGCTGGGTAGCTGATCGGCAACGTCAGCTCTGAGGATCCCGGCAGCGATCCCGCCGGGAAGGCCGACCGCGTCTCCTCCGGGGCGACGCGGCCGGGTCCGGCGGCCGAGAAGTCTATTTGTTCGCTGTTTCCGCGGCAGGCGTCGCAGCGACCGGCGGCGGAACGTCCGAATTCCAGATATCGCGCAGAATCTGCCACTTGCCGCTCGAGCGGCGCCAGACCTCGCAGTACTTGCCGGTGTCGACGGTCGCTCCCGACTTGTCACGCGCCGTGAATACGCCCGAATGCCAGCCGAGATCGCCCGAGAATCCCGTCGCGGCATCCCCGAGCACCAGGCTCACGCCCGTGGACTGCGATGCGGGAATGTCCTTCAAGAGCCAGTCGCGAATGGCGGCATGACCCTTCGCAGGCGGCGCGCCCGGCGGCATCACGATGGCGTCGTCCGCGTAGAGCGCGACGATCGTCTCGGCATCACCCGCGTTGTAGGCCTTGACCCAGGTGTCCGTTCCGCCGCGCAGCGCGGCCTCGTCCGCAGCCGTGTTCGCGGTCGGCGGCGCGCACGCAGCAGCCACCGCGAGGCACGCGGCAATGATGATGGTTCTCTTGACAGCGTTCATCGGGTAGTTCCTCTATTGCGGCTTCTCTCGGGAGGCGCGCCGCAGGCCAGCGCAGTCGGCAGATGCAACGATACGCCGACAAAAAAGCCCCCGCCACTTGCGTGACGGGGGCTTCTCTCGTTAGGACCCTGGCAGTGACCTACTCTGGCATGCCTAAAGGCACACTACCATCGGCGCTGAGCGTTTTCACTTCCGAGTTCGGAATGGGATCGGGTGGGACCCGCTCGCTATGGCCGCCAGGGAATTCTGGTGACAACCTGGAAGTTTCTTGAGTTGACGCCCGCGCTCCGAGCGCGATGCTGTCATCGAGGATCAGTCGCGTTACGCATGGATTGCTCCATGTGAACCACTTCGCGCGCATCCGCCCGATTGCAACCGGGCCAGACTGCTTGAAGTTATATGGTCAAGCCTCACGGGCAATTAGTACTGGTTAGCTCAAGCCATTACTGGCCTTACACACCCAGCCTATCAACCAAGTCGTCTACTTGGGCCCTTCAGGGGAGTCGAGCTCCCAGGGAGATCTCGTCTTGGGGGGGGCTTCCCGCTTAGATGCTTTCAGCGGTTATCCCGTCCGCACATAGCTACCCGGCAGTGCCACTGGCGTGACAACCGGAACACCAGAGGTGCGTCCATCCCGGTCCTCTCGTACTAAGGACAGCTCACCCTCAAATCTCCAACGGCTACGGAAGATAGGGACCAAACTGTCTCACGACGTTTTGAACCCAGCTCGCGTACCACTTTAATCGGCGAACAGCCGAACCCTTGGGACCTGCTACAGCCCCAGGATGTGATGAGCCGACATCGAGGTGCCAAACTCCTCCGTCGATGTGGACTCTTGGGAGGAATAAGCCTGTTATCCCCGGAGTACCTTTTATCCGTT
>JBAVOB010000090.1:0-13426 GCA_049691655.1 Steroidobacteraceae bacterium
GTACTGACACAGGGTCATCGCCCGAGGCCTTGGTTGCCGACACCATTGCCGCGTATCTCGGCGGGGCGCGCCCTGCCAGTGCGCTCGCGGCGTACAATTCGCGTAAAGGTGAACTCGAGGGCGTGCCCGATGAAGTCGCTCCAAGTGGTACCTGGCTGCGTGCTGGCACTCGCGCTGTCGGCCTGCGCCATGCAAGCGCCGCGCCCCGATCCGCAAGTGATGCGCGCCGCCATCGAGGCGGCCGTGGCGAGCCCCGATCGCCCCGCGAAGGATCGTGAACAGGACGAGAAGCGCATGCCGGTTGAAGCCATGCAGTTCTTCGGCGTCGCGCCGGGGATGAAGATCATCGACATGTTCGCGCTGACCGGCTGGTATACGGAGCTGCTCGCGCGCGTCGTGGGTCCCAAGGGCGAGGTCTGCATGCAGAATCCGCCGGAGGTGCTGGAGCGGCGCGGCGACAAGGAAGTGGTCGAGCGGCTCGCTGGCAATCGCCTGCCGAACGTCGTGCGTTGGGACAAGCCGCTCAACGACATGGGGCTCAAGAGCAACTACTTTGACGGCGCGATGGTCAATCTCGTCTATCACGATTTCTTCTGGCTTTCGAACGACGTGGACGACATCACGCGGGACCTATACAAGGCGCTGAAGCCCGGAGGTTTCGTCGCGCTGGTGGATCACGCGGCCCCGCCGGGCACCGGCACCTCGTTTGCCGTCGATCGGCGCGGCCAGCATCGCATCGACGAGGACGTGGTGAAGCAGAAGTTCCAAGCCGCCGGATTCGTGCTCGAAGCCGAGAGCGATATGATGCGCGTACCCGGCGACGACCGTACGAAGGCGTTCTTCGCTCCCGAGATGCGGGGCAAGAACACCGACAAGTTCGTGCTGCGCTTCCGCAAGCCGCGCTGAACGGGCGGCGCGATGAAAAAGGCCGCGGCAGAGTGGTCTGCCGCGGCCTTGTGCCTGAGATGATCGCTCGACGTCAGGTCTGCGGCGCGGTGATCGCCTTGGACTCGAGCACGAGCTCACCGTTCACGACCGCAATACGCGGGCCGGGATCGTGGTGCATGCGCACCGTCGCGACCTTGCCGTCCAGGCGATAGCGGACGTCGTAGCCGAGCGATTTCTGCTTGCTGTCGTACACCGTGACACAACGCTGCTCCGTCGTCGTGTAGGTGTTGCCCTGCTGCATGCGCTTCTCGATGCGATTGCCGGCGTAGCCGCCGCCCGCCGCGCCCGCAACCGTCGCGATCGCTTTGCCGCTGCCGCCGCCGACCTGGTTACCGAGCACGCCGCCCACGACGGCGCCGACCACCGATCCGGCGATCTGATGCGCATCCTTGGTATCGCGCACTCGCGTCACCTGCTCGTCGTGACAATCCTGGCGCGCAACCTTCAGAGTCTTCGTGACCGGCGTCACGGCGAGTACTGCGGCGTATCGCGGATCCCGGCTGAAAAAGCCGGTCTTCGCGCCCGCGACCGCATTGCCGGCGCCGCCCTCGGTCACGATCTTGTAGCTCGCGAACGTTCCGCCGGCAATCGCCGCGGCGATGCCGAGACCGAGCCCGATGGCCATTGACTTGTTCATGCCTTACCTCTATTGCCTGTATCCGGCCCCGCACCGCTTCGCGCAGCGCGAGGCGACGGTAGGCTAGTCCCCGGAAGCTGAACGGTACGTGAAGACGATGAGCGCCGCCATGTCGCACGCAAGCGACGTAGTTCTGTCAAGCCTGACGGAATTTCGCGACGGCACCGCGCTCGATCGCGGCGATCCCCGCCTCTCGTGGAACGCGTCGCTGTCGGTCAAAGGACGGCAGGCGAGGCGCTTCCTGGCCCGAGCGATTGCGGGGATGCGGTATTTTCCCCTGCGGTGTATCGTTTCGCGCCATGAGCGCCACGCTGCCCGATGCACCGAACTCGAAGCCGTCCGCCGCAGCGTCGCCGCGAGCCGCGCGCAAGAAGGGATGCCTGGGACGCGGTATTGCGTTCTTGTTGCTGCTCGGTCTGGTCGGCTCGGCCGCGTGGACGTGGTTCTCGCTGACCTGGAACTACTCGGAAGGCGAGCGCGCGGGCGTACTGCAGAAGTTCTCGCGCAAGGGCTGGGTTTGCAAGACCTATGAGGGCGAGCTCGCGCAGTATGTGCTCGGCGGCGTCTCACCCCAGATCTGGTACTTCAGTGTTCGCGACCCCAAGTTCGCGCAAGAGCTGTTTCGCCACGTTGGGGAGCGGCTGCAGGTGCATTACACCGAGCACCGTGGGGTGCCGACAAACTGCTTCGCCGAAACCTCGTACTTCGCCGACAGCTATCGCATCGTTGCGCAGTGAGGCGCGGGCCGTTCCCGCGGTGCGCGCGCTGCGTCAGTTCGCGGCGCCGAGCTCCTGCAGCAGTTGCTGCGCGAAGTAACCGGCCGGTATCGTTCCCTGCTTCATGAATTCGACGTGAAACTTCCTGGCGGAGAAATCCGCGCCGAGCCGGCGCTGGGCTTCGGCGCGCAATTCCTGGATCTGTTCCTTGCCGAGCCGGTACGTGATGGCCTGCGTCGGCCAGCGTGAGTAGCGGAACACCGCTCGCCACGCGCTCCTGCAGCTCGCGCGCTTGTCGGCATCCTGCAGTGCCTGCGCATCGCGGCAGGACCCTGGTTGGTAATCCACGACGTTCGAGTACAGGTCGACGGCATCGTCGAAACTCATGTGTTGTGTATGGATGCCGGTGTCGATGCGCACGCGCAGATCGCGGTAGAGCCTGCCGTGCAGCTGGTACAGCCGCTCTTCTGGCGTGTAAAACCCGGCGGGCGCGCCGGGCTGCGGTTCCGCCATCAATGCCTCGGAGTAGAGTGCCCAGCCCTCGGCGGCGAGCGAATCCTCCCACATCGAAGAGGAATCCTCGACTGCGCCAGGCGTCAGCCAGCGCACGAGCGATATGCCCGCGCGGTTCAGCGTCATCACCTTGTAATGCCAGTCGTGGCCCGGGAAACCTTCGTGTGCGGCCAGGTCGGCGAGTGCGGCCCGATTATGCTGCGCGAGTGTGGCCGGGTCGTTGTCGGCCGGCGCGACGTAAAAACGGCCGACGCCCGTCGCCTTGAACGGCGGAGCCGGGTAATAGGCGGCGCCGTCGATCGAGGAGCGCAGCGGCGGCGGCGCGACGGTCACCTCGAGGCGGTAGTCAGCGGGTATTTCGAATAGTCCCGTGTGCCGCCCATAGTCAACGAGCCGCACACCGACGTCCTGGTACCACCGGATCATCTCCTCGTCCGAGCGAGGAGCGTCCTCGCGCAAGTGTGCGAGGACCGCGTGGACTGCGCCCGCGTCGTCCGCCGGCACGGTCCACGCGTGGCTGGCCGCGATCTCCCGGGCGAGGGCCGTCATCTCGCCACGCGTTTTCTCGACTACCGGTGTCGCTTCGGCGAACAACTGCGCCGACGACTTCGTGAGCCGCAAGTTGTTGCGCAGCGCCCAGTCGTACTCGGCCTCGCCCATGGCGAAGCGGTCGGTGCGGAAGGCCGGTTTCAGGCCCGCCGCGCCGCCGCGCGATTCATCCTCGAAAAATGTCGCCGCGACGAAGTCCCGCAGCGTTGCGTAAGCGCGTGCCGCATCGGCAGCGGCGCGCCGCAGCTCGGCGAGCAACGCGTCGCGGCGCGTGCCGCCGAGGCGGGTGTCCGCGATCGCCGGCAGGGCCTTGGCGAAGTAGTCTCGGTCCGCCGCGGCGCCGTCGAGTCCGAAACCGCGCAGCATGCGCCAGTCGGGCGTATTGCCCGATTTCACGCCGGCAGCAAGTTGCTTCCGCGCTGTCGCCAGGTAGGGCGGGATCGCGCGCAGGCGCTGGATGACGTGCCTCCAGTCGGACTGCGAGCCGTAACGCCCCTCGCCCAGGGAATCCATGCCCTGCAGCTGCCAGTCGATGCCGCGAAACGGTTCGTCCACGTAGCTGTCGAGCGCGCGCTCCTGGTAGCGGCGTACACCGTGCTGGCGCAGCAGGAACTCGATCTGCGCCAGCGCGACATCGCGGTCAATCCGGCGCCGGGCCGGGAGCTTCCCGGGGTCGAATGCCTGGAAGCGCTCGCGCAGCTCCGTGAGCCGGCGATCTTCGGCGGCGATGCCCGCGGCGGAATGATCCCGGAGCCTCCCATCGATCTGCGCGAGCGAGGGGTCGAGGGCGGCACCGCCGAGGTAGGTCGCTACGACGGGATTACGGCCAAGATAGTCAACGGCGTACTCACGCTCGAGCGCGGCAAATCGCCGTTCGATGCCTGGGCTGGCGGTCCCGCTTGCGGGGCTGGCGACGGGGCCGCACAGCGCGGCCAGCAGCAGAAACGTGCGTGCAGCGTGTGGCCGGGCGACTTTCATCACGAACTCCGTCAAGCTTGATTGGTCTTATGATGCCTGTACCGGCGCGGCCGTGGAAACAGTTCGCCGCCCGGTGCCCCGGGAAGACCCAGCGTTGCTTTCGGGCCGCGGAGGGCCTGCCATGACGACTCGGACCGTACTGCGGCGATCCACTGCGCGAGCGCTTGTGGGAGCGGCCCTGGCGGCATGCCTGGTCGGCGGCTGCGCCACGGTCGAGACGACCAGTCCCGGCGCCGTGGGGATCGAACGCAAGCAGAAGATGCTCATCTCCGAGGAGACCGTGGAGCAGGGCGCGAGGGAAGCCTATGCGCAGGAAGTTTCCAAGGCGCGTGACAAGGGTGCGCTCAACACCAACGGCGTGATCGTCGACCAGGTGCGGCGCGTCACCCAGCGCCTCATCCCGACGATCAGCGCGTTTCGTGCCGATGCCGTGCGCTGGAACTGGGAGGTGAACGTCGAGACGAACAGCGAGTTGAACGCCTACGCGATGCCGGGCGGCAAGGTCATGGTGTACACGGGGCTCGTCGAGAAGTTGAAATTGAGCGACGCGGAGCTGGCTGCGGTCGTCGGGCACGAGATGGCCCACGCGCTGCGCGAGCACACGCGCGAGCGCGTGTCGCGCGCCTACGGCCAGCAACTGGCCCTGACCGGCCTTGCGGTCATCGCCGGAATCGGGCAGAGCGCGATGGATGTCGCCGATATGGTGGGCACGGTGACATTCCAGCTACCCTTCGGGCGGGAGCAGGAGTCCGAGGCCGACGCGATTGGACTCGAATTGATGGCGCGCGCGGGTTACGACCCGCATGCGGCAGTCAACGTGTGGCAGAAGATGCTTGCGCACGGCGGCGGCAGCGGCATGCCGCAGTTCCTGAGCACGCATCCGTCGGGCGCCTCGCGCATCAAGGATCTCGAGGCAGCAATTCCACGCGTGATGCCGCTCTACGTGGCCGCAAGGAAAACCTGACGAGCGGCCGGCGCCCCCGCGCACCGGACGGCGCGGCGGCAGCCCGATTGAGGCCCGCACCGGGCCGGATCGGCCGGGTAAGTATGCGGCCCATCCCACTTTTCCCACGTCCCCGGTGACACCCGATCCGCCGCGTGCAGACTATGTCCGCAGAGAGGGTCGCGATCCCCCGCCGCGGCGCCCGTGTAGCCTCAATGGACGATAGTGCCGAAGACACCGTAGTTGCCCGCTCCGACCTGCGGCTTACGCTCGCGGGGTTGTCGCTGTTCGCCGATCTCGATCCCGCGGCCATCGCTGCCATTGCCGCCGAAGTGGAATGGTTGTCGCTCCCGGGCAGCGCCACGCTGTTCGAAGCCGGGGAGCCGGCGGACGCGATGTACATCCTGCTCTCCGGCTGTCTCGGCGCGTTCGCGGCAAAGACGTCGGACCGCCGGCGGTTCCTCGGACGCATCGGCTCCGGAGAGTCTGTGGGCGAGATGGGGCTGATCACCGGGCGCGCCCGTACGGCACACGTCGTGGCGCTGCGCGACAGCGAGCTCGTGCGCCTCTCGCGCGAGGCCTTCGATCGCGTCATGCGCGTGCGGCCCGACGTGATGATGCGCATCGCAAGGCTGACGGTGGAACGGCTCGAGTCCTCGAACGTACGCAATCGTGGCAGGGCACAGGGGCCGCGCACGTTCACGCTGCTCCCGCACGGTCCCGGGATCGACGTCATGCGCTTCGCCACGGAACTCGTCGCGTCGCTCGCGCGACTCGGCAGGGCGGAGCTCGTTCGCAGCGACTTGGCCGCGGCGCACACCAGTCACTGGTTCCATCGCATCGAGAGCGCAAACGAGTACGTGGTATACTTGGCCGATCCCGGCGTCACGGCCTGGACGCGGCTCTGCGTCCGCCAGGCGGACACGCTCGTGCTGATTGCCCGCGCCGATGTCGCGCCCTCGCCTTGGCCGGCCCTCGCCGGGCAGCGCGAGGCGGGCCTGACGGCAAAGCGCGCCGAACTGGTGCTCATGCACGAGGAGCGGATTTGCCGCGGCGCGGCGACACGCTGGCGCGAGCTGCATCCCGGCGTGCCGCATCATCACGTATTGAGCCTCGCCGACGTGCCGCGAGTCGCGCGGTTGCTGACCGGCACGGCCGTGGGCCTGGTGCTCTCCGGCGGCGGCGCCCGCGGGTTTGCGCACCTCGGCGTGATCAAGGCCCTGCGCGAGGTCGGTGTCCCGGTAGACCTGGTGGGCGGCTCGAGCATGGGCGGCATCATCGGCGCGGCGCTTGCCGCGGGCCTGACGCTCGAGGACATGCTCGAGCGATTCCACAAGAGCTTCGTGCGCTCGAATCCCCTGCGTGACTACACGCTGCCGATCGTATCGCTGGTCTCCGGGCGCAAGGTGACCGAGTTGCTGCGCCGGCAGTTCGGCGACCTGATGATCGAGGACCTGCGGTTGCCGTTCTTCTGCGTGTCGGCGAATCTCACCGCGGGCCGGACCGCGGTGCATCGCAGCGGCGAGGTCTGGCGGTGGCTACGCGCATCGGTCGCCATTCCCGGCGTGCTGCCGCCGGTCGTGCACGGCGGCGAGGTATTCGTCGACGGCGGTGCAATCAACAATCTTCCCGTCGACGTGATGCGGGACCTCGGGCGCGGACCGATCATCGGTTGCGACGTGGGCGGGGACCGCGCCTTTACCGCCGAGTCGGACCACATGGACGTGCCGCCGATCTGGAAGTGGACGGAATGGATGCGCGGCCACTGGCACCGGCCGAACATTTTTCAGATCCTGTGGCGCGCCGGCATGGTGAATAGTGCCTTCACGTCGCAGACGCTGCGGGAGCAGACCGACCTGCTGCTGCAGCCGACCCTTGCGCAGGTCGACATGCTGAACTGGCAGGCGTTCGACGAGGCAGTCCGCGCAGGCCACGCACACACGCTGGAACGTCTCGCGGCCCTGCCGGCCGATGCCGCCGCGAGGCTCGGTTTCGTGCGCAGCGCAGTATCGGTGGACGAATCCCCGGCCGCTGCGCCGGCCCTGGCGCGAGCCTAACCACCGCCCGCGCAGCCACGATCGACCCGGCCCGGCGGGCCGGTATGTGGGATCATGCGCGGCCATGACCGATACCTCGGAACGCCCAAAGTCCCGCACGCTGAAGCCGCTGCGCGCGCTACTGCCGTTCGTGCGCCGTTACCAGGGCAGGCTGCTGCTCGCGCTGCTCGCGCTGCTCGTCGCCGCCGCGGCGCTGCTCGCGTTACCGCGCGCGATCGGCCTGGTCATCGACCGCGGCATGACCGCCCGGGATTCGGCCACGATCAACCGCTATTTTCTGCTGTTCGTCGGCGCCGCCGCGTTCTACGGCGTGTTCGCGGCGCTGCGCTTCTATCTGGTCACCTGGATCGGCGAGCGTGTCGTGGCGGACCTGCGCGCAGCGGTCTACCGGCGCGTGATCCGCATGGATCCCACGTTCTTCGAAGTCACGCGCACCGGTGAAGTGCTGTCGAGGCTGACCACCGACACGACGCTGGTGCAATCCATCGCGGGAGTGGGCCTGTCGATCTCGCTCCGTTCCGCGCTGAACGTGATCGGCGGACTCGCAATGATGCTTTGGACGAGCCCGACGCTCACTTCCTACATGATCGTGCTGATTCCGCTGGTGGTCGCACCGCTGATCCTGGTGGGGCGCAAGGTGCGCCGTCTCTCGCGCGCCGCCCAGGATCGCGTTGCCGACTCGAGCGGGCTGGCGGGCGAGACGCTGAACGCGATCCAGACCGTGCAGGCGTTCACGCTCGAGGATCTGCAGAGCGAGCGCTTTACGGGCGCCGTGGAAGCGAGCTTCGCGACGGCCGTGCGCCGCACGCGCGTGCGGGCGCTGCTGACGGCGATCGGGACGATGGCCGTGCTCGGCGCAGTCACGTTCGTGCTGTGGCGCGGCGCGCACGGCGTGCTGCACGGCGAGTTTAGCGGCGGCCTGCTCGGTCAGTTCCTCATCTACGCGATGATCGTCGCCACCGGTGGCGCGGCGCTGGTCGAGATGTGGGGCGAAGTGCAGCGCGCGGCGGGCGCCATGGAGCGGCTCGCCGAACTGCTGGAGGCCGAGCCGAGAATCGTCGCTCCGCCAGTGCCCGAGGAGCTGCCGGTCCCCAGCTCGGGCAGCATCCGGTTCGAGGGCGTGACGTTCCGTTACCCTTCGCGGCCCGACACCGCCGCGCTGCACAATCTTTCGCTCGCGGTGCGGCCCGGGGAAACCGTTGCGTTCGTCGGTCCGTCCGGGGCGGGCAAGAGCACGACGTTCCAGCTGTTGCTGCGTTTTTACGATCCGGCGGCGGGGCGCATTCTGCTCGACGGCGTGGATATCTCTCGTGCCCGGCCCGCGGCGGTGCGGTCGCGTATCGGGCTCGTGCCGCAGGAGACGGTGCTGTTCGGCGCTTCTGCACGCGAGAACATCCGCTATGGCCGACCGGGCGCCAGCGATGCCGAGATTGAGGCCGCGGCACGCGCAGCGGCGGCCGACGGCTTCATCCGCCAGTTGCCGGAGGGCTACGAGACCTTTCTTGGCGAACGCGGCACGCGCCTCTCGGGCGGGCAGCGGCAGCGCATCGCCATCGCCCGGGCCATTCTCAAGGATCCGCCGGTCCTGCTGCTCGATGAGGCCACCAGCTCGCTGGATGCCGAGAGCGAGCGGCTGGTGCAGGCCGCGCTGGAGGAATTGATGCAGCACCGCACGACCATCGTCATTGCCCATCGGCTGGCGACGGTCCTCAAGGCGGATCGCATCGTGGTGTTGGATCACGGCCGGGTCGTGGGTGTGGGCACGCATACCGAGCTGCTCGAATCCAACGCGCTGTACGCCCGGCTCGCCGAATTGCAGTTCACCAGCGGGACGGACTAGCATCTGCCGCGCGGGTCATCGCGACCCCGGGGAGAACAAGAATGGATATCAACAAGATCATCGCGCGTGTGAAGGCCATCCTACTGAGTCCCGGCACCGAGTGGCTGGTGATCGCGGGCGAGCCGGCAACGCGGCGCGCCATCTACCAGGGCTACGTCATCCCGCTGACGGCACTCGCCGCGGTATGCGGGTTCATCGGCTCGAGCCTCGTCGGCAGGCACATCGGGTTCTTCGGCACGATTCGCATGCCCGTGGCCGCCGGACTTGCAGCGGCCGTCGTTTCGTTCGTGCTCTCGCTCGTCAGCGTGTTCGTGATGGCGACGATCGTCGATGCGCTGGCGCCGACCTTCGGCGGGCAGAAAGACCCGGTGCAGGCGCTCAAGGTCGTCGCGTATTCCTACACGGCCAGCTGGGCGGCGGCGGTGCTCGGCATCGTGCCCGGGCTTGGCATTCTCGCCGCGGTCGCAGGCGCGGTTTACGGGATTTACCTTCTGTATCGCGGCCTGCCGCCGACCATGAAGTGTCCGACGGACAAGGCGGTCGCCTACACGGTTGTCTCGATCATCGCAGCAATCGTGCTGGCGTTCTGCGTGAATCTCCTCGTGAGCGGACTGGGTGGGAGCCTGATGATGCGCGGCATGGGGGCGTCGGTAGCGCTTCCTGCCGGGATTCCGTCCGGCGCACCGGAATCGAAGATCGAGAAGTGGGCGCAGGGCATGGAGCAGGCGGGCAAGCAGATGGAGGCGGCCGAGAAATCCGGCGATGCCAAGGCCGGTGCCGCGGCCCTCGGGCAGATGCTCGGTGCGCTGAGCGGCGGTGCGAAGGTGGAGCCCATCTCCCCTGAGCAGATGAAGACGTTCGTGCCGGAGGTGCTCGACGGCCTGCCGCGCACCGAGATCACTACGGAGCGGCACGGCGCGCTCGGCCTGCAGGTGACCGAGGGCCGGGCAAAGTACGCGAATGGCGAGGGTCGCCAGCTCGAACTGAAGATCACGGACCTCGGTTCAGTGAGCGGCGTCACGGGCCTCGCCAGCTGGGCCGTCCAGACGGAGAAGGACACGGAAACGGCCGACGGCTTCGAGAAAATCTACAAGCAGGGCGACCGGATCGTGCATGAGCAGTGGCACAAGGACGGCAACTATGGCCAGTACTCGCAGATCGTCGGAGGGCGGTTCTCCGTCGAAGTGTCGGGCAACGCGCCGGGCATCGATGTGCTCAAAGCCGCAGTCGCGAGCGTGAATCTGTCGGGACTCGAGGCGCTGAAGAACGTCGGCGTCAAGACCGGCTGACCGGCGACCCACCCGGCGGCGCACCGGAGACGACGATGTTTTCCCGCCTGATGCCGAGCGACGGGCGCTTCTTCACGCTGTTCAACCAGCACGCGGCCTACATTGCCGAAGGCGGCAAGGCGCTGTGCGAGCTGTTCCAGACCTATCAGGATGTGCCCGGTCGTGCCGGGCGCACCGATCGTATTCTCGAGCTCGAGCACGCCGCGGATCGGGTGACACGCGAGACGGTGGCTTTGCTGCACAAGACGTTCATCACGCCATTCGACCGCGATGACATGCATCGGCTCATCTCGCGCATGGACGACGTGCTCGATCTGGCGCAGGACACGGCAGAGTCGCTCGTGCTGTACGATATCCAGCGGGTGCCGCCCGAGGCCGTGCACCTCGCCAACCTGGTGCAGATCTGCTGCGAACGCGTGCAATCGGCGGTGCAGATGCTGTCCTCGATGGAAAATGCCGCCGGCATCATCAAACTCGCACAGGAAATCGACGGGCTCGAGTCGGACGCCGATCGCGTGATGCGCGGCGCGATCTCAGCGCTGTTCCGCTACGAGCAGGACGTGCGTGAACTGGTGAAGCTCAAGGCTGTGTTCGAGCTGCTCGAGTCGGCTACGGACAAGTGCCAGGACGTCGCAAACGTAATCGAAGGCGTGGTCATCGAGAACGCCTGACGGCGCATGCCCGAGAGGGGAGACGCTCCATCTATGGACGGTCACCTGGTCTGGTCCACACTCGGGCTGCTGGTCGTGCTCGCGTTGTGCTTCGATTTCCTGAACGGGTTTCATGACGCGGCCAATTCCATCGCGACTGTCGTCTCGACAGGCGTCCTGAAGCCCTATCAGGCCGTCCTCTGGGCCGCGTGTTTCAACTTCCTCGCGATTGCCGTGTTCCATCTGAAGGTGGCCGCCACGGTCGGCAAGGGCATCATCGAACCGAGTTTCGTCGATCAGTACGTCATTTTCGGTGCCCTCGGGGGCGCGATCTCCTGGAATCTGATCACCTGGTACTTCGGCATGCCGTCGAGCTCGTCGCACGCGCTGATCGGGGGCATGATCGGCGCCGCGATGGCCCGGTCGGGCACGGCGCCTCTGGTGACCGCGGGCATTACCAAGACCGCGTTGTTCATCGTCATCTCACCGGTGCTCGGGCTGATTCTCGGGGCGTTGCTGATGGTCGCGGTGTCATGGATCTGCTTCCGCACATCCCCGTACCGGGTCGACCGCTGGTTCCGCCGGTTGCAGCTCCTGTCGTCGGCCGCCTATAGCCTCGGTCATGGCAGCAACGACGCGCAGAAGACCATGGGTATCATTTGGCTGCTCCTCATCGCTTCCGGCAACGCGACGCAGGACCATCTGCCGGTCTGGGTGATCGGCAGTTGTTATCTTGCCATCGCGCTCGGCACCATGTTCGGCGGCTGGCGGATCGTGAAGACGATGGGCCAGCGCATCACTCGGTTGAGACCCGTGGGTGGATTTGCGGCCGAGACCGGCGGAGCGATCACCCTGTTTACCGCCTCGGGATTCGGCATTCCGGTGTCGACGACGCACACCATCACCGGAGCCATCATCGGCGTCGGCACCGCGCAGCGCACGTCGGCCGTCCGTTGGGGCGTCGCGGGCAACATCGTGATTGCATGGGTCGTGACGATTCCCGCCGCGGCCGCCATCGCAGCCGCTGCGTGGTGGCTGGGCCAACGCCTGTTCTGAGACCCGTTGCGCGGTCCCCTGCGATCGCAGCGCGCGGGATCAGCGGACGTCGAATCGGCTGCGAAGTTGCGCGACCTCGGCCGCCAGTCGGCGTACCTCACCTTCGAGGCGGTCGAGCCGCTCGACCTGATCCGGCGCCTGATCCGGCGGATCGCTTGCCGTGCCTGCCTGGGGTTGCGACGCGGCCGCAATCGTTTCGTCGGCACAGAACAATTGCGCATACCGCGACTCGCGCCGACCGGGCTCGCGCGCGAGCCGCTCGACGAACGGCCAGTCCGCACGTTGCATCAGCCCTTGGAGCGCGCATTCCACTTCGCTTACGTCCTGGAAAGGGGCGAGGCGGGCAGCGCGCCCGCGCAGCTCGCCCGGCGTCTGCGCGCCCCGCAGCAGGAGTTCGCACACGATCGCCAGCTCCGCGGGCGAGAACTTGAGCGAGCCGTGCTCGGTGTTGCAGAAGCGATGTTGATACTTGGGCACGCGACTGCCGAAACCTGACTTCTCCAGTACGAAATGCTTCTTCATCAGTCCATCGACCGCCTGCTGCAACGCCGGCTCGTCGAGGTTCATCACTGGTTCGCGGTTGCTCTTCTGGTTGCAGGCGTTCAGCAGGGCGTTGAGCGAGAGCGGGTATTGATCCGGCGTCGATATCTGCTTTTCGATCAGCGCTCCTGTGATGCGGGCCTCGAGCGGTGTCAGTCGGATATTCATGGGACGCTAGCCTAGCGGTTGCCTGTACGCGGGCTCAACCGGTCTTGCAGGCGGCGCCAGCTTCGATGACTTCGATGCGCTCGCCGTCGGGCCCGAGAAAGCAGAACGCCCGGCGCCCGCCGTACGGGACAGCCGCGAGGCTCCGCGGCGTGGCCAACACCAGCGTGTCCGGTTGGGCGTCGACCGCCTCGTATACCGCATCGAACGCGCCCGACGTGAAGGTCGCCAGGCAGGGGCCGCCGTCGAACTCCGTCCACGACGCGCGCTCCGGATCGACGAGCTCTTCGGCATAGCCGCTCAGCATGATAGTGCCGTTGTGCGAGCCTGGGGCGTCGGCCGCGAGTCTCGCCTGCGCCACCGGGGCCTCGCGCGGCCCACGGGGACCTTTGAGTGACACTCGCTGCCGCTTGCGGGGCGCGGCCCGCGGATCCAGGCCGATGGTTTCCAGGTAAAAGAGGCGTGCACGTTCGAAGCGCGTCGTGGCGAGGGATAACGCGAACTCATCGCCGGCGCGGCGGCCGGCACGCCGAGCAGCGCTCGGC
>JBAVOB010000091.1:0-7586 GCA_049691655.1 Steroidobacteraceae bacterium
ACCTTCATCCCGGGATTCACCTTGAGCACGCCTTCGACCACGAAGCGCTCACCCGGCGCGAGACCGCTGTCGATAAGCCAGGCGTCCTGCCAGCTTTCGCGAATGACGAGGGGCCGGGCCTCGATCACGTTGCCCGCGCCGACCACCCAGGCGGTGGGGCCGGTTTGACCGAACAGTACGGCGGTCTTGGGCACCGCGATGCGATCCGCGAGGGAGAGCCCCGCGATGTCGAGCGCCAGGAACTGGCCGGAGACCAGGCAACCGTCGGCGTTCGGAAAGACGGCGCGCGCGCGAACGGTTCCAGTGGCGGAATTGACAAAGGCATCGGTAAAGTCGAGCCGGCCCTCGACCTTGCACGTCGATCCGGATGTAATGCGTGCCGTGATGCCGCTCGCACTCACCTTGGCGAGCTCGCGCAGGCGCAGGAACTCTTCCTCCGAGACCGAGAACTCCGCGAACGCGGGGTCCGCCTGCACGATCGTAGTGAGCAGGTCGCCGCCCGCGCCGTCTTTTCCATCCACCGTATTGCCGACCGTGACGGCCTCCTTGCTGGCGACGCCCGCGACCGGCGCGCGCACGGTTGCGTAATCGAGGTCGACTCTCGCCTCGCGCTTGACCGCTGCGGCGACGGCCAAGGCGGCTTGTGACTTGGCGAGGGTTGATATTGCCTGGTCATACTCCCGCTGGCTGACGAGGCCGCTCCCGGCGAGTGTCTTGACTCGATCAAACTGGCGGCGTGCTTCATCGAGATTCGCGCGTTCACTCTGCACTTGTGCCACGGCGCGGTCGTAGGCCGCCTGGTAGCGGGCGGGGTCGATACGAAAGAGCAGGTCGCCTTTCCTGACCACTTGGCCCTCTTTGTAAGCGCGCTGGAGCACGACGCCGTTGACGCGTGCGCGTACTTCCACCACGCGCGAGCCGGCTGCGCGCGCCGCAGTCGACAGCATAAGTGGCAGATCGCGCCTCACGACCGTGTCGACGATTACCTGTGGAACAGGCGGTGCTGGCGGCGGTTTGGAGCCGCACGCGCATAACAGGCCGAGGGTGGCGGCCACGGCGTTCCACGAAACGGCGCGCGTCGCAGGGTTCGATCTCATTGGTCACGACCTCGTAGATCGCCGTCGCCACGCGCGCGCCCAGCGTGGACGGGAAGCGATTGACACTGGGGCGGCGGGTTCGGCCCAGTCTACCGGGAACGCGTACCGGCGGACACGCGGTCCGGCTCGGGAAGCGCGCGGGCGCCGTTCGGCCCACGGGGGCAGTCTTCGAGCCTATAATTGCGCGCGGCCACGGGGGGTTCCATCGATGCAGCAGCCGGCGACGCCCGCCGATGAGACTCAAAGGCTGCGCGCGCTGCAGAGCCTGAAGGTACTCGACACACTGCCGGAAGAGCGCTTCGACCGCATTACCCGGCTCGCAGCCCGGCTGCTCAAAGTTCCCATCGTGCTCGTGAGCCTCGTGGACAGCGACCGGCAGTGGTTCAAGTCGCGCCTGGGGCTGGACACCTGTCAGACCTCCCGCGACATCTCGTTTTGCGGCCATGCGATTCTCGAGGAGGGGCCGCTGATCGTGCCGGACTGCCTGCAGGATGCGCGGTTCGCGGATAATCCGCTCGTCACCGACGAGCCCCTGATCCGTTTCTACGCCGGGCATCCCATACACGCTCCGGACGGCTCGCGCGTCGGCACACTGTGTGCCATCGACCGCGAGCCCAGGCAGATCACGCCGCAGGAACTCGAGACGCTCGCCGACCTTACAGCGATGGTCAGCCACGAACTGTCATTGCTTGCACGAGCGAGTGTGGATGAGCTGACGCAGCTGTCGAACCGCCGCGGCTTCATCGACGTAGCCCAGCATGTTCTCGCGCTCTGCAAGCGGTTCGGCCAGCAGGCGGTCCTCGTGACCTTTGATCTGAATCATTTCAAGAGCATCAACGATACGCTGGGTCACGCGGCCGGCGACCAGGTCTTGCGAATGTTCGGGACGCTGCTGTTGAAGCAGTTCCGCTCCTCGGACGTCGTGGCCCGCCTGGGGGGCGATGAATTCGCGGTACTCGGGAGCGCTGTCACTGCGGCGTCGATGACACAGGCGCTGGATCGTCTCCAAAACGCTTTTGCCGCGTCGGATCTCGGAAGTCGTCACCCGGACCTCTCTTGGAGTTCGGGTATAGCGGAATTCAACCCAGCCTCGAAGGGCACGATCGACGACCTGCTGCGCGCCGCCGATCAGAAGATGTACGGCGAAAAGGGCCGGGAGCGCTGAGCGTCCAAGAGCCCCGGTGCGAAAGCGCGCACTGATCGGTTGGGATCCCGGGCGTCAGGGTAGGCAAGCGCGCTTGTGCGTTGTAAGGTAGCGCGCGAACAAGAACGAGCCCCGTCGAGCCGGCAACGGAACGCGCAACTGCGGACACGCAAAGGCCGGCAACGCGGAAGGTACCCGACAACTCAAGGAGCAGACGATGCGTTACAACGTTGCACTGTTGATTCTGGCTGCCGCATTCGGATCCACCATGGCGTATGCGGACCTCGAGCCCTGGAAGGACTACACGGAGAGCGAAGCCGTGTGGCAGGTCACGACCATCAAGGTCCACGCGAACATGGGCGATGCCTATCTCGAGGGCCTGCAGAAGACGTGGGTTGCATCGAACGAGGTGGCCAAGTCACTCGGACAGATAGAGGACTACCACATCTATCGCAGCGACCTCCCGGCGAGCGGTGACTTCAACCTGTTGCTGGTGATCAAGTACAAGAACACCGACGCGGCGCTCTCACCGAACAAGGCTCGTTACGAGGCCTTCATGAAGAAGTGGGGCGAGGAGCGTAACAAGCAGACCACCGCGATCGCGCAGAAGGAATATCCGACCATGCGCGACATTACCGGGGACTATCTCGTGCGCGAGGTGACTTTCACGAAGTAACTCGCTGCAGCCGCCCCGGCTCCGCGCCGGGGCGGCTGTCCGGCGGACGCAATTCGCGCGTGCCGCGACCCGACTGACGGCATGGCGAGGTCAGTCCACGACCGGCCGGGAACTGAACAACAGGCCGAAGACGAGGGCGCCCGCCGCACTCACCGCTGCCGTGAGCATGAATGCCGCAGCGTAGGTGCCGGTGACATCGACCAGCCATCCCGTGAGTGCGACACCGACGATTCCCGGGATAGTGCCAATCGTGTTGCTGACGCCGGTGAGCAGGGCGCTGTGGCGCGGCGCGACATCCAGAATGCCGACCGCGTAGCCGCACCAGGTGCAGCCGAGCGCGCCGGTGGCCGCGCACATCAGCACGAGCGCGGCTATCGGGGTATGCGCCTCCCGGATCGCGAGCAGGAATCCTGCGCAGACGATGAGCCCGGTACACTGCATCGCCTTGCGCGTGTTGCTCGCGCTGACGCCGCGCTGAATCATGCGATCCGACACCGACGCCGCAGCGTTGGTCACGATGAACATCGCGAGCCACGGCGCGGCGGAGAACAGGCCGACATTCGCAATATCGAGGTGCTGCACGTCCCGGAAATAACTCGGAAGCCACGAGATCAGCACATAGAGATTCCACAAGCTCGCGAATTGACCTACGACGATCGCGAGGATGGGCAGGCGCAGCAGCAACCGGCCGAGCGGCAGGCGCTCAGCGCGATCGATAGGGGGAGGCTGCGCCGCCAGCAATTCGCGCTCCTGCACGCCGACGCGCGGATCATCGCTCGGATTGTTCTGCACCTGGTGGAACCAGGCGAGCGCCCAGACCAGCCCGAGGACGCCGAATGCGTAAAAGGCCGCTGGCCACCCATAGCGCTGCGCCAGCCAACCGGTTCCCATGAGCCCGAGCACGGTGCCGACGGGGATGCCGCTCAGGAGCCGCGCGACCATCCGCGCGCGCTCGGTTGCGGGCGCCCAGCGGCCATAGAGTTCATAGGCACCCGGAAACATGCTCGCCTCGCCGATGCCCATGCCGACGCGGGCGCCGATCAGTGTGGCGATGGATGCCATGGCGGCGAGTGGCGTCAGGAGCGTGAGGAGCGACCATGCCAGCACGGAGAACCCGAGCACGCGCTTGCCGCCGAAGCGCATCGCCAGCAGGGACCCGATGAACATGAAGAGCATATAGCCGACAAAGAAAGCGGAGAGGACGAATCCCTTCTCGGTCTGCGTCCAGCCAAACTGCTCCCTCATCACCACCGCGGCGACCGAGAGGTTCACGCGGTCCGTGTAGGCCAGGACGCAGGCGAGAAAGGTGAGCACCCCGACGGCATGGCGCCGCGGCCAGCGCCCGATCACGCGGTTTCCAGGTTGATGGGTAGCGCCGGTCGGGCGGTAATCTGGCGCAGCATGAAACTGGTCTCGACCTGCGAGACGCCGGGAATGCGGGTGACGCGCTGCTTGACGAATTTCTCATAGGCGTCGAGGTCCGAGACCACGACGCGCAGCAGGTAGTCCTCGCGACCGGTCATCAGGCAGGCCTCCATGACCTCGGGCGCCCTGGCAATGGCTGCCTCGAACGCCTCCAGCACGTCTTCGCTCTTGCGGCTGAGGCTCACGCGCACGAACGCCACCATGGGTAGCCCGACGGCTGCTGCATCGATACGTGCGCCGTACCCGCGAATCACCCCGCTGTCCTCGAGCAGCCGCAGCCGGCGGGCGCAGGCGGACGGGGAGAGCGCGACGCGCTTGGCGAGCTCGACGATCGGGATGCGCGCGTTCTCCTGGATCAGCTGAAGAATGCGCAGATCGATCTTGTCGAGCGTCAGAATGATTTTTTTCTTCATCCGGAGGCTATCCTGTCGAGAAAAACACGAAGATATGGCAGGCTTATAGCGAATTGACCGAATTGGCGCCACCGTCGCCAGTCTTGCCGTTCCGGACGTGCTGCAACGCAGCAGAGAAGGACCATGGCCACGCAGACACGCTCTCCTGACGATTCCGTGGCGCCGGCTGGGACGGGCGTGCCGCGGCACTCGCGGCTCCACCTGCCACGCGTGCCCTCGCGGCCCGGCGAGAATCCGGACTTCGCCTACCTCAACCTGGTGCCCGCAGGCGCCGCGCCGCGTCCGCCGATCAACGCGCCGCTCGCTGAAACCATTCCGCTTGCCAACAGCCTGGTGCGGGTGCTGGACGACCAGCATCGCGCGATCGGACCGTGGCAGCCGGCCGTCGAGTCCAGGCGGCTGCTCGCAGGTCTTGCGCAGATGCTCCTCACCCGCGTTTTCGACGATCGCATGCAGCGCACGCAGCGCCAGGGGCGCATCAGCTTCTACATTCGTTCGCTCGGCGAGGAAGCGGTGTCAGTCGCGGCGGCGATGGCGCTGCGGCCCAACGACATGCTGTTCCCGTCCTATCGCAACCAGGGGTTGTTCATCGCGCGTGGTGTGCCACTCATCGACCTGATGTGCCAGCTGCTGTCGAACCGGCGCGACATGTGCAAGGGGCGGCAGCTTCCGGTCATGTACCACTCGAGCGCGAAACGTCTGTTCTCGATTTCCGGCAATCTCGCGACGCAGTTCCCACAGGCCGTCGGCTGGGCCATGGCCGCTGCGCTCAAGGATACTGACGATATCGCCGCGACCTGGATCGGGGAGGGCGCGAGCGCCGAGGGAGATTTCCACAACGCGATGGTGTTCGCGTCGGTATATCGGGCGCCGGTAATCCTCAACCTGGTGAACAACCAGTGGGCGATCTCGACGTTTCAAGGTTATGCGGGCGGCGAGCAGCAGAGCTTCGCGGCGCGCGGACCCGGTTTCGGCATCCCCGGCCTGCGCGTCGACGGCAATGATTTCCTCGCCGTGTATGCAGCCACCGAATGGGCGGCCGAGCGTGCGCGAGCAAGCCTCGGTGCGACGCTGATCGAGCTCGTTACCTACCGCGCCGGTGCGCATTCGACCAGTGACGACCCAAGTCGCTATCGGCCGCGCGAGGACTTTGAACATTTCCCGCTCGGGGACCCGGTACATCGGCTGAAACAGCACCTGATCGGCCGCGGCGCATGGTCCGAGGAACAGCACGCGGCACTGACCGTGGAACTCGAAGCCAAAGTCACGGCGAGCTGGAACGAATCGCTCGCCTACGGGACGCTGGTCGACGGCTGCCCGCTCGAACCGAGCCTGATGTTCGAGGACGTGTTCAAGGACCTTCCCGAGCATCTGCGGCAGCAGCGCGACGAACTCATCCAGGAGCGCGGCTGACCATGGCCGAGATGAACATGGTGCAGGCGCTCAACTCCGCGATGGACGTCATGCTCGAGCGCGATCCGTCCGTCGTGATCATGGGAGAAGATGTCGGCTATTTCGGCGGCGTGTTCCGCATCACCGACGGCCTGCAGCGCAAGTATGGCGAGCATCGCGTGCTCGATACCCCCATTGCCGAGGGCGGGATCATCGCCGCCGCGATCGGCATGGGCGTCAACGGGCTGCGGCCCATCGCCGAGATCCAGTTCGCCGATTACATCTACCCGGCTGTCGACCAGATCTTCAGCGAGCTCGCGCGCCTGCGCTATCGCAGCGCCGGCGATTTCTTCGCGCCGCTCACGATTCGCACGCCCTGCGGCGGCGGTATCCGCGGCGGGCAGACGCATTCGCAGAGCCCGGAGGGCATCTTCACGCACGTCTGCGGATTGAAGATCGTGATGCCCTCGAACCCCTATGACGCCAAAGGGCTGCTGATTTCGTCGATCGAGGACGACGATCCGGTGATTTTTTTCGAGCCGAAACGCATCTACAACGGACCCTTCGAAGGCCTGCCGGATCGCCCCGCGGTGCCCTGGACCGGGCACGCGAAGGCGCGGGTACCGGAAGGACATTACCGGGTGCCGATCGGCAAGGCCGAGATCGTGCGACCGGGCAGTGCGGTGACGGTGGTGACGTACGGCACGATGGTCCATGTTTGCCAGGCCGCAGTGCGCGATCTCGGCGTCGATGCCGAGATCATCGACTTGCGCTCACTCATCCCGTTGGACGTCGACACGCTATGTGAGTCGGTGTGCCGCACGGGGCGCTGCGTTATCGTGCACGAGGCGACGCGTTTCTCTGGCTTCGGGGCCGAGCTGTCGGCGACGATCCAGGAGCGGTGCTTCTGGAATCTCGAGGCACCGATCGGCCGCGTCACCGGCTGGGACACGCCGTACCCGCACGCGTTCGAATGGGAATACTTCCCCGGTCCCACGCGCGTGCGGCGCGGGATTCAGAGTGTTCTGGGGGCGGCATGAGTACCTTCAATTTCCGCCTGCCGGATCTCGGCGAAGGCACGGTCGCCGCTGAAATCGTTGCCTGGCTGGTGAAGCCCGGCGATGCCGTCACGGAGGGGCAGCCGATCGCCGAGATGTCGACAGACAAGGCCGTCGTCGAGCTGCCATCGCCCGTCACGGGTCGCGTCGTCGCGCGCCAGGGTCAGCCGGGCGACTCGGTCGCGGTCGGATCGGATCTGATCTCCTTTGAAGTCGGCGAGGCGTCGGGGTTGCAACCCGTCCCGGCGACCGGGCCTCCTGCAGTATCCGCCGCGGCACCGGCGAGTACTGCGGAAGCGCCGCGCCATGCGGCCGTCGATGCCCGCTCCGCTCGCGGAGCCGCGAACGCTGCGCCGGCGCGCGTGATGGCCTCGCCCGCGA
>JBAVOB010000092.1:0-12505 GCA_049691655.1 Steroidobacteraceae bacterium
CATCGAGGCGTTGACTCCCCTGCGCGAGGCGCACGCCCGGATGAACCAGGCGCAGCCGCCGCAGGACGCTTGCGACCCGCTCGCGCTCCTCGCCGAGCTGGCGCTTGAGCGCAGCGCGCAAACGTTCGCCCAGCCGGGCGAACGCCGTGATCCACGCGGCGCCATCCGGTGTGACGAGCTCGGCCGCGCCGGAAGGCGTGGGGGCGCGCACGTCCGCGACGAAATCCGCGATCGTGAAGTCAATCTCGTGGCCGATGCCGCTCACAACCGGTATCGAGCAGCGGGCAATCGCGCGCGCAACCGCCTCGTCGTTGAACGCCCAGAGATCCTCGAGCGAGCCGCCGCCGCGCGCGAGGATCAGCGCGTCACACTCGGCGCGCTGCGAGGCGAGATCGATGGCCGCGATGATCTCGGGCACCGCCGCCGCGCCCTGGACCGGCGTGGGGTAGACCAGTACATCGGCTGCGGGAAAGCGCCGGCGCAGCACGTGCAGGATATCGCGCAACGCCGCGCCGGTCGGGGAGGTGACGATGCCGATGCGCCGCGGTACCGCGGGGAGTGCGCGCTTGCGAGCGACGTCGAACAGCCCCTCCTTCTGCAGTTGCTGCTTCAGGCGTTCGAACTCGCGGCGCAGCGCTCCGATGCCGGCCTCCTCCAGCACCTCGACGACCAGCTGGTAGTCGCCGCGCTGCTCGTAGAGGCCGACGCGCCCGCGCGCGAGCACGAGCTGGCCGTTCTTCGGCTCGAAGCCGGCGCGGGCGTTGCGCTGGCGGAACATGACGGCGCGGATCTGCGCATCAGCGTCCTTCAGCGAAAAATACCAGTGGCCCGACGACGGCTGCGCGAGGTTCGAGATCTCGCCCTCCACCCACACCGCCGGCAGCCCGTGCTCGAGCAGCAGCCGCACCTCGCGGTTGAGACGGGCGACCGAATAAATGTCGCGGTCCGGGCGCTGCGGCGCCGCCTGGGTGAGGCTGCTCATGCCGCTATTGAAGCAGTTTCCGGCCAACCGGTGGGCGCGCCGCGCCGGCAGGGTGCCGGGGTACCGCCGCGACGCCGATCGGGTACAATGCCTCGCTTCTTCACGCAACCCTGGCGCCCCATGCGGATTCTCGAAGAAGCGCTCACCTTCGACGACGTGCTGCTCGTTCCGGCGTACTCGGAAGTGCTGCCGCGAGAAGTCGACCTGTCTGCGCAGCTCACGCGGCGCATCCGGCTGAACCTGCCGCTGGTCTCGGCGGCGATGGACACCGTCACGGAAGCCCGCCTCGCGATCACGATGGCGCAGGATGGCGGCGTCGGCGTCATTCACAAGAGCATGACGATCGAGGCGCAGGCGAGTGAAGTCGGGCGCGTCAAGAAATTCGAAAGCGGCGTGATCAAGGATCCGATCACCGTGACGCCCGACACCACCATCCGGCAGGTGCTCGAGCTGACGCGCTCGCGCGGCATCTCGGGAGTGCCGGTGGTGCAGGGCAAGAAAGTAGTCGGAATCGTTACCCACCGCGATCTGCGCTTCGAGGAAAAGCTCGACGCGCCGGTCTCGAGCGTGATGACGCCGAAAGAGCGTCTGATCACCGTGCGCGAGAACGCGCCGAAAGCGGACGTGCTCGGGCTGCTGCACAAGCACCGCATCGAAAAGGTGTTGGTGGTCGCCGGGGACGAATTGCGCGGCATGATCACGGTCAAGGATTTCCAGAAGGCCAAGGAGTTCCCGCGCGCCTGCAAGGACGAGGGCGGGCGCCTGCGCGTGGGCGCGGCCGTGGGCACGACTCCGGACACGATGGATCGCGTGGCGGCGCTGCGCGAAGCGGGCGTGGACTTCGTCGTCGTGGACACGGCTCACGGCCATTCGAAGGGCGTGATCGACACCGTCGCGCGAATCAAGGCGAAGTGGGGCGACCTGCAGGTGATCGGCGGCAACATCGCGACGGCCGAAGCCGCCGGCGACCTCGTCAAGGCCGGCGCCGACGCGGTGAAGGTGGGCATCGGTCCGGGATCGATCTGCACGACGCGCGTGGTCGCCGGGGTCGGCGTCCCGCAGATTTCCGCCATCGCGCGAGTCGCCGAATCGCTGCGCGACGCCGTGCCGGTGATCGCCGACGGCGGAATCCGCTACTCGGGCGATCTCGCCAAGGCGATCGTGGCGGGCGCCAACTGCGTAATGATTGGCGGCCTGTTCGCGGGCACCGAGGAATCCCCGGGCGACGTCGAGCTCTACCAGGGGGCCTCGTACAAGGCCTATCGCGGCATGGGATCGCTCGGCGCGATGTCTGAGCGCTACGGCTCGGCCGATCGTTATTTCCAGGACGCGGCGAGCGAGCTCGAGAAACTCGTGCCCGAAGGCGTCGAGGGGCGCGTGTCCTACAAGGGGAGCCTGGTCGCCATTCTGCAACAGCTCGCCGGCGGACTGCGTGCGGCGATGGGTTACACCGGCAGCCACAGCATCGAGGAGATGCGCAAGCGCCCGCAATTCGTGCGGGTGACCACCGCGGGCGTGCGCGAGAGCCATGTGCACGATGTCACGATCACCAAGGAAGCGCCTAACTATCGTGGTTCCTGAGGGACGCTGCGCATGAGGCCCGCGCGCGTTGCCGCGACGCCCGAGCGTGCGCCGCCGCACGCCGACATCCACGCCGACCGCATCCTGATTCTCGACTTCGGCGCACAATACACGCAGCTCATCGCGCGTCGCGTGCGCGAACTCGGCGTGTATTGCGAGATTCACCCGTGGGACACGGCTGATGCCGCGGTGCGCGCGTTCGGCGCCAGGGGCATCATCCTCTCGGGTGGTCCGGAATCGGTGACGGACGCCGTCCCGCCGAAGGCGCCGCCCGCCGTGTTCACGCTCGGCGTTCCGGTGCTCGGCATCTGCTACGGCATGCAGACGATGGCGCAGCAGCTCGGCGGCCGCGTCGTGAACGCCAACCGGCGGGAGTTCGGTTACGCCGAGGTCACGGCGACGGCCGCCTGCCGGCTGCTCGATGGCCTCGAGGATCGGCGCGACGCCGAGGGCCGCGCCGTGCTCGATGCGTGGATGAGCCACGGCGATCACGTCGAGGAGTTGCCGCCCGGATTCACCGGCGTCGCCTCCACGCACGCGTTGCACTTTGCCGCGATGGCCGATGAGAAGCGGCGCCTCTATGGCGTGCAGTTTCATCCCGAAGTGACGCATACGCGCCAGGGCGCGCGACTCCTCGAGCGCTTCGTGCGCGAGATCTGCCAGTGCGCTGCACTCTGGAACGCGGGAAACATCATCGACGACGCCATCGCGCGCGTGCGCGACCAGGTCGGCGCCGGCAAGGTGCTGCTTGGACTCTCGGGCGGGGTGGATTCCTCTGTCGTCGCGGCGCTCCTGCATCGCGGGATCGGCGACCAGCTCGTCTGCGTGTTCGTCGACACCGGGCTCCTGCGCCTCGGCGAAGGCGACCAGGTGATGGGGGTTTTCGCCCGCAATCTCGGAGTACGCGTCGTTCGCGTGAATGCCGAGGCGCGCTTCTACGCGGCGCTTGCCGGCGTCAGCGATCCGGAGGCGAAGCGCAAGGTGATCGGCAAGCTCTTCGTCGAGGTCTTCGACGAGGAGGCGCACAAGATCACCGGAGTCGGTTTTCTTGCGCAGGGAACCATCTACCCGGATGTGATCGAATCGGCCGGCGCAGGCACCGGCAAGGCGCACGTCATCAAGTCACACCACAACGTCGGCGGCTTGCCGGAGAAGATGCGCCTGCAGCTGGTCGAGCCGCTGCGGGAGCTGTTCAAGGACGAGGTGCGCCGACTCGGCCTCGAGCTTGGGCTGCCGCGCGAGATGGTCGCGCGGCATCCGTTTCCGGGTCCGGGGCTCGGCGTGCGGATCCTCGGCGAGGTGCGCGAGAACTATGCCGACTTGCTGCGTCGCGCGGACGCGATCTACATCGAGGAGCTCCGTCGCCACGATCTCTACGACCGCGTGAGCCAGGCCTTTGCCGTCTTCCTGCCGGTGCGCTCGGTCGGCGTGATGGGCGACGGGCGGCGCTACGACTTTGTGATCGCGCTGCGCGCGGTCGAGACCGTCGATTTCATGACCGCGCAATGGGCGCATCTTCCCTACGATTTTCTCGACCTGGTTTCGCGGCGCATCGTCAACGAGGTGCCGGGCATCTCGCGTGTCGTCTACGACATCTCCGGCAAGCCGCCGGCCACCATTGAGTGGGAGTGAGGAGCGGATTTCGACCTTGAAATATCGGTTTCAAAAACCGGAATTGCAAGGTACTATCCAAGGATGATAGAACGCCCGTTCCATCTCCGGACAGTCACACGGCTGCTCAGCCGATTTCCGGTCGTAGGTCTGCTGGGTGCGCGGCAGGTCGGCAAGACGACACTCGCTGCCGCCATCGCGCGCAATTCCAAGGTCGATGTCACTCGTTTCGACCTCGAGGATCCGGCAGCGGTCGCCCGCCTGGCCGATCCCATGCTGGCGTTGGGTGAGCTCCGCGGCCTGGTGATACTCGACGAGGTGCAGAACCGCCCGGAACTGTTCCCGAGCCTAAGGGTGCTTGCCGACCGGCGACCGGTGCGAACGCGATTCCTCGTGCTGGGAAGCGCCTCGCCGCAGCTCCTGCGCCAGAGTTCCGAATCGCTGGCCGGCCGCATTGCCTACCATCTCCTACCAGGATTAAGTCTTGCTGAGGTACCGGACAAGCAGTGGAACCGTCTGTGGCTGCGGGGCGGATTCCCACGCGCGTTCCTGGTGCGCTCCGAGGCTGAATGTTTCGAGTGGTTGGAGCAGTTCTTGCGTACTTTTCTGGAGCGTGAGCTGCCGCAATTCGGCATCTCCGCCGGAGCCCAGGCCATGCGCCGCTTTTGGTCAATGCTCGCGCACGGTCACGGGCAGGTGTGGAATGCCTCGGAGATCGGGCGCTCCATGGGTCTCTCGGACACTACGGTGCGGAGCTACCTGGACAAGATGGCGGATGCGTACGTGATGCGCGAGCTGCAGCCGTGGCACGAGAACCTCGTCAAGCGTCAGGTCAAGGCACCCAAGATCTACGTTCGCGATACCGGCCTGCTACATGCCCTGCTGGATATCCGCAGCGGGCGCCAGCTCGAAATGCATTCCAAGGTGGGTGCGTCCTGGGAAGGTTTCGTCATCGATCAGGTCATCCAGGCGTTGGATGCTGCGCCGCACGAGTGCTTTTTCTGGCGCACCCATGCCGGCGCGGAGCTGGACCTGCTGGTGGTGCGTGGCGCTCGGCGGATTGGCGTCGAGGTGAAACGAACGACGGCCCCCGCGATCACGCCATCGATGAGATCGGCGATGACGGACCTCAAACTCAGCCAGCTGTGTGTGGTACACGCGGGGGATATCAGCTTCCCGCTGGCGAAAAAGGTGCGGGCGGTCGCGTTCGCGGACCTCTTGAAAGAGGTAGGGGCGCTGAAACAAGGCTTTTTCGGCGCGGCATATCGACGGACTCAGTCTCTTTGACTTCCGAATACCCAAGACGTACTCGTTGCGAACGTTTCGGTGTCGAAATCCGTGCCGCCGGCTATCTGCAGCGTTCCATTGGAGAGGCGTACCGACTGGCTTTCGAAGGAATCAGTAGAGCCGTCGACTGGCGGGCCTCCCAGAGTCGGAACGCTGATCCATTTGCCGGAACCGGGATCAAGGTATTCCCCAGCCAGATTCTGCAGTGAGCCATCTGCAGAGGACAAACCCGACCCGGCGGCGAGAAATGCAAATGAGGGACCGACGGCACCTTCCCACGATCCGAAGAACCGCTGAAAATGCATCGTTGGCCCCGCACTCCAGCGATTAAGATCCGGATTGAATAGCACCGACGACGCGCGCGGCGCCTCGAAGAATAATCCGCCCATGCCACCCGCGACGAGCACGCGACCGTCAGCACGACTTTGCGCAAAGGGTGCCCAGCACTTCAAGGACGGACCGGATGGCCAAACGCGCTGCACGCGACGCGATCTATAGAGGGCGTCGCTTTTCCGCCGAAACCATCGAGACCTGCGTTCGGTGGTACATCACGTACCGGCTCAGCTACCGCGATCTGGTCGCGATGATGGCGGAGCAGGGGATCGTCGTGTCCCACACGACCATCATGCGTTGGGTGCTGCGCTATGTTCCTGAATACGAGCGTCGCTGGGCGCGGTTCGCGCGGTCGCCGGGACCGTCCTGGCGCATGGACGAGACGGCGGTGTCGGTTCGGGGTGGCCGACACTACCTGTATCGCGCAGTGGATCGGCATGGAGAGTCGGTTGCGTCGCTGCTCTGCAATGATCGCAGCATGGAGGCGGCGCGGGCGTTTTTCCGTGCGGCCGTCAACCAGCACGGTGTGGCGTGGCCGGAGAAGATCAACGTTGACGGGAATAGCGCCACGCATCGCGGCCTTCGATTGCTGGCGGAGGAAGATGATCGTTGGCGAGGTGTGGACGTGCAGGCGCGCCGCTATCTCAACAACGTGGTCGAGCAGGACCATCGGGCCATCAAGCAGCGGTGTGCGCCTATGCTGGGCTTGAAGACCTTCCGCTCGGCCTCGATCACGCTGGCCGGCATCGAACTCGCCCACCGCATCCGCAAGCAGCAGTATTCGCTGCCGACGGGTCTGGGTAGCCGGGCCTGGTCGCTGAAGGACTCGTGGGCCGCGGCGCTCGCGGATTCCAATGCGCCGAGTCCTGGCTGCGAGGATCGATATTTGCCAATGCACCAGAACTCAGACGCTGCCCCTGGGTGGCCGCGCGAACGGCCGCGCATCGACGGGCGTGTTCGCTATCCGCGCAAGATCTCATTCGGCGGAAATCTGTACCTGCTCGTCCGACCCGAGGGAGGGCGGTACTGGCACTACCACTACCGATACGGCGGCAAGCGGAAGACGCTTTCGCTGGGCACCTATCCGGACGTTTCGACGGCGCAGGCTCAGTCGCGCCATAGTGCGGCGCGGCGGCTGCTTGCGGCGGGCGTCGATCCTTCGCTCCGGAGGCGCGAGCTGCGCGAGATTGAGGCTCGTGGCTTAGGGAAGGCTTTCGAGCTGCCACTGAACTGGCAGCAGGTGGCGTGAGTGGTTTACCAGAGGTGGGAAAATGCTCACCCGGGGTGACTAAAAGCCCCATTTCGTAAACCTGAGGTAGGCGATGGCCGACTACAGGACTGGCCACAACCAGACATCAGTGCTTGTCCGAGCCGCGCGTGCTGGTGAGCTTAGACACCTCAACAGGACCAATCGGCGGCACGGTCAGCCATGGCAGCGTGAAGAGCCGCTTGGCCAGGCCGGCAGACAGGCGCTCGATCTGTTTGCGTTCACCCGCGAGCCGCGCTGCCAGCAGAGGATCGCGCGTGCCTGCCGCCAGGACGCTCTTGTTGAGAACCCAGGCATAGGGCTCGAGGTGCGCACGGCGAAGGTCGTCCCGGAGGGCTGCGGCTTGCGACACCGGAGTGGATTCCGGCAGCGTCACCAGAATGATCTTGGTGTATGCGGCGTCCTGCAGGCGCAAGAGCGGCGTCACGATCCGTGCGCTTCCGTGTCCTTCGAACTCGCGAATCATCTGGCGGTGGTACTCGCCAGTCGCATCCATGAGAAGCATTGAATGCCCGGTCGGTGCCGTGTCCAGTACCACAAAGGCGCTGCGCCCCTCGCTGACGATGCGTGAGAACGCGTGGAAAACGGCAACCTCCTCGGTACATGGCGAGTGTAGGTCCTCAAGCAACAGAGCCCTCTCTCCGGCGTCCAGAGATGGCGACTTGGCTGCCATGATCTTGTCGATGTAGCGCTGCGTTTCAACCTTGGGATCGATGCGGCTGACCTGCAGTCCTGGCACTTCGCCATCAAGCGTTGCAGCCAGATGTGCGGCCGGGTCGGCGGTGCTCAGGTGTACGGTCTTGCCGCGCTGAACCAATCCGAGTGCCAAGGCAGCCGCGACGGTCGTCTTGCCGACGCCTCCCTTCCCGGTGAAGAAGAGGTGTCGGGTCGGGGCCCTGAGGAATCCGATGCCGCGCGAGTCGAGAAGCGGGCTGTGTTGCGTCATCACAGGCTGCGCTGGTTCACGCGCTTCGAGACCTGCTCCGCGCTCTCCCGCCGGTCGCTGTATCGATCGACGAGATACGGCGCGACGTCCCGTGTCAACAGCGTGAACTTCACAAGCTCCTCCATGACGTCGACAAGCCGCTCGTAGAACGCTGAAGGCTTCATCCGGTCGTCGTCGCCGAACTCCGTGAAGGCCTTTGCGACGGAGGACTGGTTCGGGATGGTCAGCATACGCATCCAGCGGCCGAGGACACGCAGCTGATTGACGGCATTGAACGACTGGGAGCCGCCCGAGACTTCGAGGACCGCCAGCGTCTTGCCCTGCGTCGGACGCACGGCACCCGAGCTCAGGGGTATCCAGTCAATCTGCGCCTTCATGATGCCGGTCATTGCGCCATGGCGCTCCGGCGAGCACCACACCATGCCTTCCGACCAGATCGCAAGCTCGCGCAGTTCCCGCACCTTGGGATGGGTGTCGGGTTCGCTGTCGGGCAATGGGAGTCCTGCCGGATCGAAGATCCGCGGCTCGGCGCCCATTGCCCGGAGAAGCCGAGCGGCCTCCAGTGTCAGCAGCTTGCTGAAGGAGCGAGCGCGCAGCGATCCATAGAGCAACAGAATGCGGGGTGCATGAGTCGACACATTTCGAACCGCCAGATCGGCAATCTCGGGTCGCCGGAACGGTTGCGCGTCGACGTTCGGCAGATCAGACAGGTCCAGCGACACGGTGACCCTCCGCGTCGATCAGCAGATCTCCATCTTCCTTCGAGAACGGACCCTTCTGTGGCAGCGGAAGAATGTCGAGCACCGCCTCCGATGGCCGGCAGAGCTTCGTTCCCCACGGCGTCTCGACGATGGGTCTGTTGATCAGGATCCGGTGCGCGAGCATCTGGTCGATGAGCTGCGCGTCGGTCCAGTGTCGCGCGTCGAGGCCGAGGTCCGCATAGGGCGTACCTTTCTCGCGCAGCAGCTCGCGGGGCATGATGCCCATCTGTGCGATGAGCCGTTCCAGCGTTACCCGGTCGGGCGGGGTCTTCAGGTATTCGATCACCTTCGGTTCGACACCGGCATTGCGGATCAGCGCGAGCGTGTTGCGCGACGTGCCGCAGGCTGGGTTGTGGTAGGTCGTGATCGGCGGACCGCTCATCGTCATTTCACCAACGTTCGCTGGACCCGCGGGCCGCGCTCGTACCAGCCCTTGCTGCGGCGCACGATGGAGACGACCGACAGCATCACGGGCACCTCGATCAGCACGCCGACGACGGTTGCGAGCGCCGCTCCTGACTTGAAGCCAAACAGACTGATTGCCGCGGCAACGGCGAGTTCGAAGAAGTTGCTCGCCCCGATCAGCGCCGACGGTCCGGCGACGCAGTGTGCTTCGCCACTGGCTCTGTTGAGCAGATAGGCGAGGCCAGAGTTGAAGTAGACCTGGATCAGGATGGGCACCGCCAGGATTGCGATGACGAGCGGCTGGGCCAGGATCTGTTCGCCCTGGAAGCCAAACAACAGCACCAGCGTGGCTAGAAGTGCCAGCAGGCTCAGCGGGCCCAGGCGTGCCAGTGCGGACTGCAACCGTGTGCCCGATCCACCCGAGAGCAGCGCCTTCCGCAGACCCTGTGCGATCAGCACCGGCACGACGATGTACAGCGCGACAGAGAGCAGCAGCGTCTCCCACGGAACGGTGATCGCTGAGAGGCCGAGCAAAAGGCCGACGATGGGTGCGAACGCCACGACCATGATGAGGTCGTTGAGCGCGACCTGCGACAGAGTGAAATGCGGTTCGCCATCTGAGAGATTGCTCCACACGAACACCATGGCGGTGCAGGGTGCGGCCGCCAGCAGGATGAGTCCGGCGATGTAGCTGTTGATCTGGTCGGCCGGCAGGTAGGGGCGGAAGATGCCGCCGATGAAGAGCCAACCCAGCAGCGCCATCGAGAATGGCTTGACGGCCCAATTCACCAGCAGCGTGACGCCAATACCGCGCCAATGCTTGCGTACCTCGCCGAGCGCCGCGAAGTCGATCTTCATGAGCATCGGGATGATCATCAGCCAGATCAGCACCGCGACTGGCAGATTGACCTTCGCAACTTCGGCGGAGCCTATCGCCTGGAAGACGCCCGGGAACAGGTGTCCCAGCGCGATTCCGACAACGATGCAGGCTGCGACCCAAAGGGTCAGATAGCGTTCGAACGTCGACACGACTCAGGCTTTCCCGATCTCGCGGATCTTGTTCGTTAGCGAGAGGCGGTCGAGCGACGCAATCGGCAGCGCACTGAACATCTGGATGCGGCGCTCCAGGCCGCGGAACGTATCGCGGAAGGCGTTCGTCCTGTCGAGATCCGTCCCTTCCACGGCCGCCGGATCGGGCATGCCCCAGTGTGCGGTCATCGGCTGGCCGGGCCACACGGGACAGACCTCGCCGGCGGCGTTGTCGCAAACGGTGAACACGAAATCCAGATCCGGCGCGCCCGGGCCCGAGAACTCGTCCCATGGCTTGCTGCGCAGCCCGACTGTGTCGAAACCCAGCCGCTGCAAGAGATCCAGTGCGTGCGGATTCACCTTGCCGTTGGGATGACTGCCGGCGCTGAAGGCCCGGAACTTGCCATTGCCCAGCCGGTTGAGAATGGCCTCGGCCAGGATGCTACGCGCGGAGTTGCCGGTGCAGAGAAAGAGCACATTGTAGGGGCGGTTGGTCATGCCGACTTCCTTCGGGATGCGGGTTTGGCGTTGGGTGTGCAGCTGGCAGTTGAGCAATCCGTGGCAAGGCTGCAGCAGTGGTCTGTCAGGAAGCCGAGAATGCCGTTCATGGTCTCGAAGTTGGCGCTGTAGAAGAGGTGCCTTCCTTCTCGCCGGGAATCGATCAGGCCCGCAGTGCTCAGCGTCTTCAGGTGGAAGGAGAGCGTCGGGGCAGGTATGTCGAGGCGTCCGATGATCTCGCCTGGCGTGTAGCCTTCCGGGCCGCGTTTAGCCAGCAGGCGAAACAGTGCGAGGCGCGACTCCTGGGCCAACGCAGCGAGCGCGACTACAGCGGATTCAGATTTCATAGTTTTAAAATGACAAAATTGTTGGACAAAGTCAATGTGACTCCTGGGTGCTGCGTTTGTATCCCCAGGGCGGCGCCGCCCCGATTGTCTTTCGCCATCTATCGCCGGCCGCCTTCTACAAGCGGAATGTTCTGTCGGTCGTTCTGACGGTAAAGTGATATGAAGCTTCGGTAGAATTCCAGTCGCTGCAGCCACTTAGACGGCTAGGAAACAATTGAGTGGGAGTGAGTGCCGCGGGTCTTTGACGACTGCCGAATACGATGCGCCATAGCGCCTGCTGGGCCCGGGCCGTGGTCGCTCGAGTTCCGCAATGCGTGGTTCGTGCACGAGCTCAAGACCGCCAGCGCTGGCGTCATCGGTCGTGCATCCTCGTGGCGGCCCGGCCCGACGGGCACCCGCATGGTGTTCGCAGTGACCTCATCTCGCGGGACGCTCGAACAGGTAGTGACTCACCCACCACTCCTGCCCGTCGCGGTAACCGAATAGCTCCGCGCAGGCCATGAAGAAGATGCGCCAGCGCTGCAACCACAGATTGGCGTTCGCCGCACCATAGGTCTGCCCGAACAGCCGCAACGCCTGCGCGCGGTGGCCATCCAGGTTCGTTAGCCATGCGTTGGCGGTGTTCTCGTAATGGCGGCCATCCCACCGCCAGCGCCTCAGTAGGCGCAGCGCGTCCTGGAAGCGCAGCGCCAGCTCGTCGCTCGGCATCATGCCGCCGGAGAAGAAGTGCCGACTCATCCAGTCGGAGGGGCCAGCGTCGATGAAAGCATAGGGAGTGGAGCGGTGGCAGAAGACGTGCATGAAGAAGCGCCCGCCGGGCGCAAGCCAGTTATGCACCCGCGCAAAGAGGGAGTTCCAGTTGCGCATGTGCTCGAACATCTCGACTGACACGACGCGGTCGAAGCGCTTCGCAACGACGAAACGATTCATATCCGCAGTGATTACCTCGACGTTGCGCAGCCCTTGGCGTTGCATCCCGCCGAGAATCCAGGCGCGCTGCGCGTGCGAGTTCGACACCGCGGTGACGCGGCTATTCGGATAATGCCGGCCGATCCATAGTGCGAGCGATCCCCAGCCGCAGCCCAGTTCGAGGACCTGCTGGCCGTCGGACAACTCGGCGCGCTCGCAGGTCGCGGCAAGCGCCCTGGTTTCGGCTGCGGCGAGAGTGTTAACGCCCTCGGCCCAGTATGCGCTGCTGTACTTGCGATGCGGCCCGAGTGCCAGTCCAAAGAACTCCGCAGGCACCTCGTAGTGTTGCTCGTTCGCGAGCTGCGGCAGCGGCGCGATGTCGGACCCTGCCATCGCAATCACGAAGCGCTCGGTACGTTGCGCAGCGGTCTCGCAGTCGCTGGCGGCAATCTCCTGCAGGCGCTGCGCGCACAGTCGGCGGATGCCGGCCCGGACAACAGCATCGGGTACCAGGCCGCGCTCGACCCAGTCGAGCGCCGGTTGCCAGAC
>JBAVOB010000093.1:0-3414 GCA_049691655.1 Steroidobacteraceae bacterium
GATCTGGCGGCCGCGGCTGCGAGCTGCGGCAGATCCTTCGCGCGAAGCGTCGGGTCCAGGGTGCAGATACGCTCGGCAAGTGGCGGATGCGTGTCGAACAGCCGCGACCCACCGGCCGCAAACAGCATGTGCGCGACCTCTTCCGCGGCCACATTCGCGAGCCGCGAGCCGCCCGAGAGTCCCATTATCTTCAGGAGCGCGCCCTTGAGGCCACTCGGGTTGCGCGTGTACTGCACCGCCGAGGCATCTGCGAGACGTTCGCGGGAGCGGCACACGGCCGCCTGGATGACCCGACCGCAGGCGGCGCCGAGTTGACCGAGGATCAGCATCGCCACACCGACGAGCACGAGCGAGCCGCCGCGCCGCGAGCCGCGCGGCCCGACGCGCAGGATGAGCCGTCCGATCAGCGCGATGACGATGAGCCCGTAAAGCCAGCCCATCAGGCGCACGTTCAGGCGCATGTCGCCGTTCAGAATGTGACTGAATTCATGCGCAATGACGCCCTGCAGTTCCTCGCGCGAGAGCTGATCGACCGCGCCGCGCGTCACCGTGATCGCGGCACTCGCCGCAGAATGGCCTGCGGCAAACGCATTGATCGCCGATTCACCGTCGAGCACGTAAATCGCGGGCACCGTGATGCCCGAGGCGATCGCCATCTCCTCGACCACGTTTCTCAGGCGGCGGAGCGAGGGGTCACGCGTGTCGTGAACGACCGGACTCGCGCCGAGGGAGCGCGCAATCGCCCCGCCCCCTTCCCGGAGGCCGAGCGAACGATAGACGCTCGCGAGCATGATGATCGAGAACCAGAACAGCATGGCGACGGCGGCCAACTCCGGGTTCGCCGCGGCGTACGCGATCGCGTGCAGCAGCGCGCCGTCGCCGTAAGCGTGCTCGGCCTGGTCCATCGAGCCGAACAATGCAAGCACGAGGTAGGAGAGCACCAGAACGACCAGGGCGATCGAGGTGCCGAGCGCGAGCACGAGCCAGCGACTGTGGCGCCGCGCAGCCGCCTGGCGTGAGTAGAAGTCCACGCGCGATGGCGATCAGGTGAACTTGACCTTCGGCGCTTCGCGCGCGGCAGGCGTCGCGATCTCGAGCAGCTGAGCGGGCATGAAAGAGAACATGCCGGCGATGATGCTGCTCGGGAACATCTCGCGCGCGTTGTTGTAGTTCAGCACGGCGTCGTTATACGCCTGGCGCGCGAAAGCCACTTTGTTCTCCGTCGAGGTCAGCTCCTCCGAGAGCTGCATCATCGTCTGATTCGCCTTGAGGTCCGGATAGGCTTCAGCAACCGCAAGGAGCCGACCGAGCGCCGATCCGAGCTGCGCGTCCGCGCCCGAGAGCGCCTGGACGGCGGCGGCGTTGCCCGGATCGGATGCCGCCGCCTTCAGGCCGGCGAATGCTGCATTCCGCGCCTGGATGACCGCTTCGAGCGTCTGGCGCTCGTGCTGCAGGTACCCGCGCGCAGTCTCGACGAGATTTGGAATGAGGTCGTAGCGACGCGTCAACTGCACATCGATCTGCGCAAACGCATTCTTGAACACGTTGCGCGCGCCAACCAGCCGGTTATAGAGGCTCACGCACATCACGATGGCGAGCACGAGAACGATCAACACAATCAGGCCCATTGCGGCTTTCCCCCTGTCCTTGCGACGGAGCGGTGCCAGTGGCGAGCCCCGTCCGCCGTCAGATCGAGCATGCGCCGGGCATGCGGCGCGTGCAATGCCGAGAGCAGCGCCACCAGGGGCGGCGGCATGCGAGTATTCCATCCGCGCAGCTTAGCCCGCCGGTACCGGTGGGTATGTCGCGACGAGATCGCCGAGCGCAGCTTTCAGCGGCCCAAGCCACGGTTCAAAATTCCGCCACTGATCGACGCCTTCCGAGTAGATCGGTCGGCGCACCTGTTCAGAGCTCGCCGTCTGCACGACGCGGCGGTTTTCGTGAAAGCGCAGGCATTCTGCCTCAAAGGGCAGCCCGCAATACTCGAGCAGGCGCCGCACCTCGCGATCCGGATCCGCCACCAGATGCTCGTAATGGACTCTGTGAATCCGCCCCGGCAATACCTCGTCGAAATGTGCCATCAGGTCCACATAGTCGCGGTAGAAGCGGCCGATCTCCTCCAGGCTGTACGTGAACAGGAGCCCCTTCTGAAAATGCTGCTTGAAATTCGAAAAGCCGCAGCCGAGCGGATGGCGCCTCGCATCGATGATGCGTGAATTCGGGAGCATCAGATGGATCAACCCGATACTCAGGAAGTTATTCGGCATCTTATCGATGAAGCGCGCGGCGCCGCGCAACCGGAATGGCCTTGTCTGTTCCAGGTAGCGTTCCCCATACGCCTGCAACTGCTCGCGCCTCAAGGTCGCGACCGATTCCGGGTAGCCGACCTCGCCCGCTCGGAGCTTGCGCGCGCCGAGTTCATAGGCGAACGCCGGTACGTCCGGAAGTTCCCGCGTGCCTTCCACCTCGGAGTGGCTCGCGAGAATCTGCTCGAGCAGCGTTGACCCGGAGCGCGGCAGGCCGACGATGAAGATCGGATCGGGTGCCTGGCAGCCCCAGCCGCTGCGGGCAGTGAAAAACTGCCTGGTGTACAGCGCTCGCGCGCGCCGCACCTGGGATGTGGTGCCGTCGGGGTCATAGAAAATGCCCTCGCGACGCAAAGCATTGCCGCGCGCGTAGTGAGCAAATGATTCGGAATAATTCCCGGCATCCTCGCAGGCTTTGCCGAGCGCAAACTCGAAGTGCAACCGATCGTCATCGCCGAGGTCCTCGCGGGCGAGCGCGGCGTGCATCGCAGCGATTTCCCCCGGCTCGAATTCAAACGTCTTGAGATTCGCCAGGCTGAAATACGCCTCCCCGTGCCCTGGCTGCAGCTCGATTGCCTTGCGGTACGCCGCAATGGCTTCGCCAAACTGGCCCGCGGTCCGCAGTGCGTGGCCGTGATTCAGCCACACTTCGGCACGGCTCGGGTACTCGGCAAGCAACTCGCGCATCAGCGCGATCGAGCGCTCGGTCTGCCCGAGCATCGTCAGAGCCGAGGCCCGCAAGGCGCGGTACGGAAAACTGCGCGGCTCCTGCAGCAGTAGCCGATCGACCAGCGAGATGACCGGCCCGGGCTTCTGCTGCATGTGCGATGCAACGGCCAGATCAAAGCGTGCCCGAGCAAACCCGGGTTCAAGCCGCAGGCATTCGCCCAGCAGACGCTCCGTCTCGGGAAAGTCCTCACGCTGAGTGGCCACTTGAGCCAGCATGCGCAGCGCTTCAACATCGCTCGGCGCCTGCGCCAGCCGCCGCTGGAGCAACGATTCCGCGACGGCGAATCGTCGCGTCGCGAGCGCTGCGGCCGCCTCGCCGAGGTGGTGATCCTCGGGTGTCAGTGCGGCGTACCGCGCGTAGGCGGCATCGCACTTGAGC
>JBAVOB010000094.1:0-2240 GCA_049691655.1 Steroidobacteraceae bacterium
CTGCTGCTCCAAGCCAAGCACGCCGCGCGGCCCGCGAGTCCCCGCTCGTGAATCCGGTCAAGCGACGCGAGATCTACCGGCGGCTGCGCCGCGCGAATCCGCATCCGACCACGGAGCTCGAATACGCGACGCCGTTCGAGCTGCTCATCGCCGTGATCCTCTCGGCACGCGCGACCGACAAGAGCGTCAACCTCGCGACGCGTCGGCTGTTTCCGGTAGCCGGCACCCCGCAGGCCGTGCTCGCGCTCGGCGCCGCGGGCCTCGCCCCATACCTGAAGGCGATCGGCCTGTGGCGCGCGAAGGCGAGGAACATCCTCGAGACCTGCCGCCTGCTGATCGAGCGCACGGGCGGGGAGGTACCGCGCGAGCGCGCGGCGCTCGAGGCGCTGCCGGGAGTCGGGCGCAAGACCGCGAACGTGATCCTCAATACGGCGTTCGGCGAGCCCACGATCGCCGTGGACACGCACATCTTTCGCGTCGCGAACCGCACCCGGCTCGCGCCCGGACGCACGCCGCTTGCGGTCGAGCGGGCGCTCCTCAAGGCGACGCCGAAGGAATTCCTGCAGGATGCGCATCACTGGCTGATCCTGCACGGCCGCTACGTCTGCAAGGCACGCAAGCCCGATTGCCCGCACTGCCTGATCGCCGACCTGTGCGAGTACCGCTCGAAGACGCGGAGCGCCGCGTGACCGCCCTCTTCACGGGAACGCCGCGCGCCGCCACGGGACCCGATGAGCGGCGCTATCTCGAGCGGCTGGCGGCCCGCGACTCGCCGACGCGCGGCTAGTTCTTCTTCGGCACGTACAGGTCCGTCAGCGTGCCCTCGAACGCCTCCGCGGCGAACGCGACGGTTTCCGAGAGTGTCGGATGCGGATGGATCGTGAGCGCGATGTCGGCCGCATCCGCGCCCATTTCGATCGCGAGCGCCACCTCGCTGATCAGGTCACCGGCGTTCGGGCCGACGATGCCGCCGCCGAGCACGCGGCGCGTTGCCGGATCGAACAGCAATTTCGTGAACCCGTCGTCGCGCCCCAATGCGAGCGAGCGGCCGCTCGCCATCCACGGAAACAGGCCCTTGCGGTATTCGATTCCCTGCGCGCGCGCCTCGGTCTCGGTGAGCCCTACCCAGGCGATTTCCGGATCGGTATAGGCGACCGAGGGAATGGCGCGCGCGTCGAACGCGTGCTTCTTGCCCGCGGCGACTTCGGCCGCGACCTTCCCCTCGTGGGTCGCCTTGTGCGCGAGCATCGGCGGTCCGGTGATGTCCCCGATCGCGAAGATGTGCGGCACGTTGCTGCGCATCTGGGCATCGACGGGCACGAAGCCCTGATGGTTGACCTGCAGGCCCGCGGCATCGGCTCCGATCGCGCGGCCGTTCGGCACCCGCCCGACGGCGACCAGCACCCGATCGTAGACACGCGGGGACGCGGCCGCGGATCCGCCGAAGCTCACTTCGAGCCCTTGCGCGCCCGGCTGCACGGCGGTAACGGCGGTGCTGAGCAGAATTTCCTCGTAGTGCGCCCTCATCAGCTTCTCGAGCGGTTTTAACAGGTCCGGGTCGCAGCCCGGCATCAACTGCGAGGTGAGTTCCACGACCGTCACGCGCGACCCAAGGGCGTTGTAAACGCACGCCATCTCGAGCCCGATGATGCCGCCGCCGATCACGAGCAGTCGCTCCGGCACGTCCGGCACGTCGAGCGCGGCGGAGGAATCCATGATGCGCGGATCCTCGGGAAGGAATGCGAGTCTTGTCGCCTCGGATCCCGCCGCAACGATGCACTGCTCGAAGCGGATGCGGCGCACGGCCGACGCCTGCGTCACTTCGAGGACGTTCGGGCCGGCGAACCTGCCTTCGCCCTGCACGATCTCGACCTTGCGCTGCCACGCGAGCATCTTCAGGCCGTCGGTGAGTTTCTTCACGACGCCGTTCTTCCAGGCACGCAGCTTCGTCGGGTCGATGTGCGGCGCATCGAACTCGATGCCGCGCGCGCTCATCGCATCGGCGTCCGCGATCACCTTGCCCGCGTGCAGCAGCGCCTTCGAGGGGATGCAGCCCACGTTCAGGCAGACCCCGCCGAGCGTGGGCCAGCGCTCGACGAGCGTGACGCTCAGGCCGAGATCCGCGGCGCGAAAGGCGGCCGTGTAGCCGCCTGGACCGCCACCGAGCACCAGCAGTCGCGTGCTCCGCTCGGCCGGCGCCTTGGGCCGGCGCGCAGCCGGGCTTGCCGGCTCGGCAGGCG
>JBAVOB010000095.1:0-20462 GCA_049691655.1 Steroidobacteraceae bacterium
TCGGCGAACAAGCCCTATTGCGATGGCAGCCACAAGAGGATCGGCTTCGTGGCGGCCTGACGCGCCGGTCTATCGCCCCCGGATCGGGAACCGATGATGGAAGATGCCGGAACAACCTACCATGTGAACGGCATCGACCTGCACGTCATGGTCGCAGGACAAGGCCCGGACGTGCTGCTCGTCCACGGCTTCCCGGATTGCCATTCGGTGTGGCGCAAGCAGGTCCCGGTGCTGGTTGCAGCCGGCTATCGGGTCATCGCGCCGGACACGCGCGGCTGCGGTCTCTCCGAGGCACCGGGCGCGCCGAGCGCCTATGCGATCGAGCGCCTGGTCGCCGACCTGATCGGACTGCTCAATGCGCTCGGCGTGACCAGGGTGCGCCTCGTGGCGCATGACTGGGGAGCGGTGATCGCCTGGCAGCTCTGCATGCGCCACCCGCAGCGCGTCGACCGCTACGTGGCCTTGTCCGTCGGTCACCCGGCCGCGTTCGCGCGCGCGGGAATCAAGCAGAAGCTGATGAGCTGGTACATTTTCTTCTTCCAGCTGCATGGCTTCGCCGAGTGGGTGATGCGACTGGCGGGTTGGCGAGCGTTCCGGGCCGTCACGCGCTATCCGGCCGAGTGCCCGCGCTGGATCGCGGCGCTCGAGCGCCCCGGCCGACTGACGGCCGCGATCAACTACTACCGCGCGAACCTTGGCCGGATTCGCACCGGCTTTGGGCGCCCCGTCCCGGTGCCCGTCCTCGGCGTGTGGAGCGACGGCGACAGGTTCCTGTGCGAAGAACAGATGCTGGCGTCCCGGGATTTCGTGGCGGGTGCCTGGCGCTACCAACGCATCAACGGCGCCAACCACTGGCTGCAACTCACGGCAGCGGATGAATTCAATGCGCTGCTGCTCGGATTTCTGCACTGAGATATAGCGCCAGCAGCCCGCCCGCAAAACAATTAGGCCCGCGCGTCTAATTTGCGCTCAGGGCTGGGTTGTCCGCTCTACACATTCGGCTCAGACTTTTTGCAGTTAGAACATCGCTGGAGGAGATCGCCATGACAACTGCAAACTTGAATGCCGCCCTGCTGGGATCAGTAGAGAACAGCCGGAAGATCGGGCGGGAAATGGTCCGCGCTTACGGTGCGGGGAGCCATCGCGTGCTGGGCGCCATCGACCGCCGCTGGCAGGTCGTGGCAAGGCCGGTCAAGGCCATGAACGAGCCGCTGCATGCGCGCATGCAGACCACGGGCAAGCGTGTGGTCGGGTTCGCGCAGCAGGGCGTGAAGATGGCCGCGACGGGTGCCAGCAAGGCCGTTGACGCGGTCTGCAATACGGCAGAGGCTGTGTTGACACGCGTGAACAAGCGCGCCGCCCGGCTGGGGAGCATCGACAATCCGTACGCCTCCCACGCGTTGCGGCGACTGGAACACGCGGGGCTTGCCGGTGCCCGGTTCGGCCGCGACCTGACGGGCCGGATGGCCGATGGTGCCGTGAAACTCGCCGAGGCAGTTGCCGGGGAGACGACGCGCCGAGCTACCCCGACGCGTCGACGCAAGGCGCGCGCCTGAGAGGCCGTTTCACGGCCCACGGCGGACTTTCCTCGCGGCGGCCGAGGTGCTATGAAGCCCTCGGTCCGCCGCAATGAGGGGGGGGTATTGTGTCCACTACCGTCATCCGTCGCGCTCACGCGCTCACGCACAGCCAGGCACTCGACGCCGCCAAGGCAGTGGCGGCCGAGATGGAGCAGAAGTATGCAATGCGGTCCCGCTGGGTCAACAGCGAGGAACTGCACTTCGAACGCGCCGGCCTGCACGGCCAGCTCCGCGTCCATGAGAAAGAGATCACGCTGAAGATGACTTTCGGCCTGCTCATGCTGGCGTTCAAGGACAAAGTGCTGGGCATCGTGGAATCGCGCCTCGATAAGGCTCTCACGAAACCCCAGGCCGGGACGCGCACCGCCCGGGCGCGTCCAGCCAAGAAGAGTTCACGATGAGCGCCAGGCCGGTCGGCCGGGCGCGCCGCGTTCCGCCACAGCCGCAGCACGGCGGGCTGCTGGGCGACTCGTTGCAGAGCGGCTTCAGAAAACTCGAAGAAGTGTTCGATGAGCGGGTGGCGAGCGCCCTGGAACGCCTCGGAATCCCGTCGGCGAGGACGGTGGCGCGCCTCGAGGAGCGCATCGAGCAACTCGCGGCACAGGTACGCCACCTGCGCGGACCGCGTTCCCGGAAGTGATGCCGCGGCGCGCGGCGCAGACCTGAGTCCGCGTTCGCGATCGTGCTCCGCAATCCCGCATGAAGACGCGCGATCGCATCCTCGAGCGTAGCCTTGCGCTATTCAACGACGCCGGGCTCGCGATCGTGTCGACGCATCGCATCGCGGCGGATCTCGGGATCAGCCCCGGTAACCTCTATTACCACTTCCGCAACAAGGGGCAGATCGTCGAGTGGCTCATTCGGCGCTTCGAGCAGCGCGTGACTCCGCTCCTGCAGGCCACCACCGCCGTCGTCGCCCTCGATGACTGGTGGCTCACGCTGCACCTGAGTCTGGAAGCCACGACAGCCTACCGCTTCCTCTACCGCGACGTGGACTACCTGCTGCACGAGTATCCGCGCTGCGGCGCGCGCGTGCAGCATCTCGCGGCACTCAGCGTGCAGGCGGCGACGCGACAATGTGAGCAGCTGCTCGCGAGCGGGATCCTGCGGGCGCAGCCTGCCGAAATCGCCACGCTGGGCCGTCAAATCGGCTTCACCACGACCTGCTGGCCGACTTTCTCGCGCCTCATGCGGCTCGGCGATGAAACCGCGCAAGCGCCCGAGCAGGCGGCGTATCACGTGCTGGTCCTGATGAGTCCGTACGTCGACGGCGCCTCGCGTCAGTACCTCGAGTACCTGCGCAGTAAATACCTGCAGTAGCGTGCGCCGCGCCGTCGGCGGATCAGAACATTCCCGATGGATCCGGCATCTGCGGCTCGACCTGCTCGCGCGATGCAATGTGCTCGCCCGTGATCATCGCCGCGTAGCTCTGGCCGGGACCCACCATCGGATACACGCCCGCATCCGGATCGATCATCACCTCGAGAAAGGCGGGGCCTTCGAATTCGATGAATTCCCTGACCACGCGCGGGACGTCCGCCTTGCGATCCAGGCGCACCGCGTAACGGAAGCCATCGGCCTGCGCGGTCCTGACGAAGTCCTTTTTATGGAGGGACTTATCGCTCGCGGACAGGCGCCCCTTGTGAAAGAGCTTCTGCCATTGCTTAACCATGCCGTCTCCGAAATTGTTGAGCACCGCGATCTTCACCGGCAGATCGTAGGTCGTGACCGTCTCGAGCTCGCCGATGTTCATGCGAATGCTCGCGTCGCCGTCGATATCGATGACGAGCTTCCGCGGATGCGCGAACTGCGCGCCGATCGCCGCCGGCAGGCCAAACCCCATCGTTCCCATGCTGCCCGAGGTGAGCCACAACCGCGGCTCGCGGAAATCGCAATATTGCGCGGCCCACATCTGGTGCTGGCCGACCCCGGTCGTGACGATGGCTGTGCCGCGCGTCAGCCGATTGATTTCCTCGATGAGATAGTACGGCTGGATGAGCGTGCTCGCGCGGTCGTAGTTCATCGCATGCCGGCGCTTGAGCTCGGCGAGCTCGGCGCGCCAGGCGCTGAAGTCGCGCCCGAAGCCGATCTTGTGGGCGTGCGCCGTGAGCACACGCAGCGCATCGCCCAATTCGCCGACGTGACTCCAGTGCACCGGCTTCACCTTGTTGATCTCGGCATGATCGATGTCGAATTGCGCTAGGTATCTGGCACGCGGCGCGAAGTTGGGCGGGTCCGCGGCGACCCGGTCGTCGAAGCGCGCGCCGATGGCAATCAGAAAATCGCAGTCATCCACCGCGTAGTTCGCAAAGGCCGCGCCGTGCATGCCGAGCATTCCCATGGCGAGCGGCTGTGTCGTATCGAGCGCGCCGATCCCCATCAGGGTGGTTACGGCCGGGATCCCGAACTGCGCCGCGAATTCGCGCAACGCCGGGCTCGCCTCCGCGCGAATGACACCGCCACCCACATAGAGCAGCGGGCGCTTCGAGTCGGCGAGCATCTCGAGGAACCTCGAGCTGTGCGCCGCGCCAAGCGTGCCCGCTGCCAGTCCGGCCATGCGGCGCCGATAGCCGGGAATCGGCAGCGTGCCACTGCCACGGAAGGTACCCTGCCAGTTCTGCACGTCCTTCGGCACGTCCACCACGACGGGGCCCGGCCGGCCCGTGCGGGCGATTTCGAAAGCGGTGCGCAGCGTCGCTTCGAGCTTCGTTGGATCGGTGACCAAGAAGATGTGCTTGGCGACCGAGCCCATGATCGAGGGCACCGGAGCTTCCTGAAACGCATCGGTCCCGATGGCCTTGGTCGACACCTGCCCGCAGATGACGACGATCGGGATCGAATCGGCCATCGAGTCGCGGATCGGCGTGACGGTATTGGTTGCACCCGGGCCCGAGGTCACGAGACACACCCCAACGCGGCCGCTCGCCCGCGCGTAGCCCGCCGCCATAAACCCCGCGCCCTGCTCATTCGCAGGCACGACGAGCGGCAGCTGCATGCGGCCGCTACGCGCCTGTTCTTCGTTGTACAGGAACACCGCGTCGTAGGTAGGCAGGATCGCGCCGCCGCTGTAACCGAAGACGGTCGACACGCCTTCATCCGCCAGGACCTGGATGATCATCTGCGCACCGGTCATCATCTGGCCGGCCAGCGCGTGCGGGGCGGTGCTCGAGCGTGTAACGGATTCGTTCATGGGGACCGGGAAGCCTAGCAGTTTGGGGACGGCGCGCGAAACCGGCGCGTCGCGCGCTGCCGCCCCTCAGGACGGCCTGGACCGGCCGATTTCCTCGACTTGTTCCCGCAGGGCGGCCGGTTGCAGCCCGTCGATCGCCAACTCGACGAATCGCCGTACGCGATGGTCAAGCAGATCGCAGGCCGCCTCGAACGCCTGCCGGCGCGCCGCTGCGGATCCTTCCACGACCGCCGGGTCCGGCACGCCCCAATGCGCGCGCAATGGCGCACCCGGCCAGATCGGACACGCCTCGCCCGCAGCGCTGTCGCAGACCGTGATGACGACGTCGCAGGCAGGCACGCCCGGCGCGGCGAATTCAGCCCAGCTCTTCGACCGGGCTCCTGGCGCCGCGACGCCGCGTTCGGCGAGTGCCGCGAGCGCGAGCGGGTTGACACGCCCTGCCGGGTGACTACCGGCGCTGTATGCGAGGAACCGGCCGCGCCCCCGGTGATTGAGCAATGCCTCGGCCAGGATGCTGCGCGCGGAGTTGCCCGTACAGACAAACAATACTCTGACTGGAACGCGCGGCATCGGCATCCTCGGGACCAGAGCCGGCAGGATCGACGCATTTCAGCCCGCGATCAACCGGGTTGCGGGCCCGGTGGGCGAAGCGCCGGCGATCCCGTATTCTTCGACGCTCATGCGCCACATCATCGCCATCTTGCTGCAGAACGAGGCGGGCGCGCTCACGCGGGTCGCCGGGCTTTTTTCGACGCGCGGCTACAATATCGAGTCCCTGTCCGTCGCGCCGACCGACGATCCCACGGTGTCACGCATCACGCTGGTCACCAAGGGCTCGGACGCTGTGATCCAGCAGATCGCGAATCAGTCACTCAAGCTCGTGGATGTCCTGAGCGTCGAGGACATGACGCTTGGAGAACATATCGAGCGCGAACTCGTGCTGCTCAAACTGAAGGTGCCGCCGCAGCTGAGCGATGCCGTGCGCGGCACCGTGGTGCGCGGCGGCGGTCGCGTCCTCGACCCGGCTCCGGATGGCTTCATCGTCGAGCTCACCGCGAACGAAGCCGAGGTCAATGATTTCATCCGCGAGCTTGCCGCCCGCGCGGAGCTGCTGGAGGTGGCGCGCAGCGGAGCGCTTGGCATGCTGCGCACGGCCCGGCCCCTCAAGGTCGTGCGATAGCGGGAGGGTGGCGGCAGCCACGCGTCCACGGCAGAGTTCTCGGGCACGCGCAAGCGCCAGGCGCGTGACGCCGGCTAGAAGCTGCGCTTGGTCTCGACCGTAACCTGGAACTTCTTGATCGTCGGGTCGCCGTCGAGCGCGTAGGAGAAGTCGACGTGCACGACGTTGCCGAGACCGCTGCGCGAATTGCCGAAGCGCAGCCCGAGTCCAACGTCCTTGAGTAGCCCGAGCGACGCGGTGTTCACCGGCCCCCGACCCCAGGTGCGGCCCGCGTCGAAGAACACGGCGCCACCGACATTGAACAGGCGGAACGGGAACCAGTTCGTGTAGATGCGCTGCTCGAGGGTGAACAGGCTGCGCGAGGTGCCGCCCTGGTAGCGCAGCGGATAGCCGCGTAACCCGTCTTCGCCACCGAGCAGGAGCTGCGAGTCGGCATCGAGCGCGCGGGTCGCCGTGGTCTCGAGCGCGGCGTACAGCACCCGCCTGGGCCGCCAGCGCCAGTAATAGCGCGCATTCGCATAACCGAGCAGGTTGCGTGTCGCGCCGCTCTCGAGCCGCCCGCTCGCGCCCGCGTCGAGAAACAGCGACTGCCGGTCGGTGATGCGATGACCCGTGCGGATCGCCGCACCGAGCACCGCGGCGCTGCGATCCGCGCCAAAGCTGTTCGACATGTAGCCGGCCTCGGCACGCAGCGCGACGCCGTAGTAGACGTCCTCGGTGCGCGCGAGCTGGTCCTGGTTGCGCGTCTTGTCGAACGCATCCTCGATGAGTTCGAACGCGACGAATGGATAGCTGAACCGTCGCCCGTCGGGCAGCACGGCCGGCGTCACACCGGCGAGCGGCAATCGCTCGAAGCGGTCGCGCTCATAGCGGCCGCCGACCAGGTAGCGGCGCGTCCAGGCCCCCGCGGCCGGCGGCGACCAACCGCCGGAGATCGCGTAACTCTCCTGCCGGTGTGCGTACTGGTCGACGATCTGCCCGAGGTCATAGCGGGACTCGGTGCGTTCGCTGTCGAGCGCGCTGGTCCCGAACGACCAGCGCGCGTCGAGAGAATAGAACGGGCGGCCAAATTGCAAGCGCTTGGTCTTGCCGTCACTCTGGTCCGCGTACTCGCCGAAGAACTGCCACCAGGTCCCGAGCACATTCGGGTCTTCGTACTCGACCGCCGTGGTGGTGCGGTCGACGTCGTTCTTGCGCGACACCTGCAGGTTCTTCCCGCGCCCGAGAAAGTTCTCGTCCTGGAGTTTGAAACCCGAGCTGTTCTTGCCCCCCCGGCGTCCGAACTGGATGCCCGGATTCAGTGTCCACACATCGCGCACCCGCACCTCGATGTCGGCGCGCTGACCGTCATAGGCGACCGGACGGATCCATGCGTCGTAGAGATAGCGCTTGGTGCGCAGGATCCGCTCGGTCTCCTGCAGCGCGCTCGCCCTGAGTCTCTCCCCCTCGCGAAACACCAGCTGTGCGCGGATCGTCGATTCCTTCGAATTCAGGTGCAATCGGTCCGCGAGCAGGAACAGCCCATGATTCTCGCGTGGATCGTCGCGATCGAAGATGTCCTCGACGACGATCGTAATGCGTCCAATCTTCGTGTCGCGCGCCTCGAGCTCGGCGATGCCGGGAATCGCTGGATCGGGCGCCGGGCCGCGGGGTTTGTACTGCTCTGGTTCCGGCGCCTGCGCTGCCAGGGCGCCGCCGACGATCGCGCAGGAAAACGCCGTGGCGAGCAGCGCGGCGATCCGTCGCGACCCGGGCAAGCGTGCCGGCATCACGGCAGCAGCACAGTCGAACCCGTGGTCCGCCGGCCTTCGAGATCCCGATGCGCCTGTGCCGCATCGGCGAGCGCGTATCGCTGGCCGATGCGCACGCGCAGCTTCTTCCTGCGGACCATGCCGAAGACTTCGCGCGCCATGGCTTCCAGGTCGCTGCGCCGGGCGATGTAGGCGAACAGCGAGGGTCGCGTGAGAAAGAGCGACCCGCGCCGCGCAAGCTCCAGCGGGGCGATCGCGGGCGGCGGTCCGGATGAGTTGCCGTAGGTCACCATCATGCCGAGCGGCGCCAGGCAATCGAGCGAAGCCATGAACGTGTCCTTGCCGACGGCGTCGTACACGACCCGCACGCCGCGGCCTCGGGTCAGGCGCCTGACGCTGGCAACGAGATCGTCGCGCCCGAGGACCAGAACATGCCGACAGCCGTTCCGTTTCGCCAGCGCCGCCTTGGCGTCGCTCCCCACGACCCCGATCACCGTGGCGCCGAGCGAGCGCGCCCACTGGCACAGGAGCGATCCGACGCCGCCCGCCGCCGTATGCACGAGGATCGTGTCAGCGCGCTGCACGCGCAGCGTCCGTCGCAGCAGGAACTGCGCCGTCAGGCCCTTCAGCATAACGGCGGCCGCGACTTCGTCCGACACGCCCTTCGGGATCTTGACGACGCGCGTCGCCGGAACGTTGCGTATCTCACAGTACGCGCCGGGCTCCGAGTGTGCGTACGCTACGCGCTCGCCGACGCGCAGACCACGCACGCCGGCGCCCTTCGCGAGCAGGACGCCGGCCGCTTCACGACCGAGTACCGCCGGTAACCGCAGTGGATACAGCCCCGTGCGGTCGTAGACGTCGATGTAATTGACGCCGATCGCGGTATGCCGCACCTGGACTTCGCCCCGCCCGGGCGCCGCGGTCTCGGTTTCCTCGAGCCGCAGCACCTCGGGACCGCCGTGCTGGTACAGCCGGATTACCTTGGCCATGAAGGTCACCGTTGCCGGCATCTGCCCTCAGGCGCTGCGCAGTGCATCAGTCGCGATGCGCAGGTCCGCGACGGGGCTGCCGCCGATCAGATGTTGCTGGATCACCCTTTCGAGGTTCCCGGGAGTGCAGTGGCGATACCAGACGCCGTCGGGATAGACCACCGCGATCGGCCCGTCGACGCAGATGCGCAGGCAGTCGGCCTTCGTTCGCAGCACCCCGCCATCCCGGTTCGCGAGACCGAGTTCGCTCAGGCGGCGTTTAAGATACGCCCAGGCAAGGAGCTGATCGTCGCGCGCCGCGCAGGTGCCTCCGACGCACAGGAAAACATGGCGGCGCTGGCTGCCGAGCCTGAGTTTTGCAATTCCCTCGTCGGCAGTGGTGTTGGCCTCGGGCATGCGCACATTATGCGACATCGGCCCGGTCGCCGTGCGGCGCGGGACCCTGGCCACAACGGCGTCAGAGCGCCGAGTCGTCGGTCTCGCCGGTGCGGATGCGAATCACGCGGTTGATGTCGGTGATGAAGATCTTGCCGTCGCCGACCTTGCCGGTCTTCGCAGCCTTGACGATGGCCTCGACCACCTGGTCGACGAGATCGCTCTTGACGGCGACTTCGATTTTCGTCTTCGGGACGAAATCGACGACGTACTCGGCGCCGCGATACAGCTCCGTGTGGCCGCGTTGCCGGCCGAAGCCTTTCACCTCGGTAACTGTCATGCCCGAGACCCCGATTTCCGACAGGGTCGCGCGAACGTCGTCGAGCTTGAAGGGCTTGATCACCGCGGTCACGAGTTTCATGCGTGAAAAGCTCCCATCGTTGGCGTTGGTTTGTGCAGCATTCGTGCCATGCAGTGTACGCGGGACGGCACTCGACGCGAACCCGGCGAATCAAGTAGTTCCGACCCTCGCGCGCCGTGGGCCGCTCAGCTCGCGCACCATTGTAGCGCAGCGCCCTGCTGCCGCCGCCCGCCCTTGGTGCGGGGCGCCGCCTGTCAACGCGTCTCGAATTGGCGACCGCACCGCAAGGGTCCGTCCGTTAAGTCCGGTGTCCGCTGCGCCGTCGCCGGCGATTTCTTGCGGTTTCTTGACACACAGCCGGAAATTTCCGCCCTGCGGGCCTTGGCGGGGCACCCTTCCCTGCATCAAGCTGTGAAGCGTTCGAGCGGCGCGACACACGACTCACCCGCGGGGCAGCGTCTTTGAAGTCGAAAATCCCGGCACTCCACGGCTTGCGACCCAGATGGCTGCTACTCCTGTTGGCAGCCGCCGCGGCCAGTCCGCTCGTCCAGGCGGCCGGCTCCGGGCCAGGGTTCCAGATACTGCACCTCGAACGGCTGCAGCCCGCGGAAAAACGGCTGGCGGACGGCGGTACGACAGTGAGCTTCGACGCATTCGGCCGGCGCTTCGACCTGGCACTGCGGCCAAACGAACGCATGCGGAACGCGGTGGCACGTAGCGGCGCAGCCGTCGAAGCGCTGCGGGGCGAGGTCAGCGGAGTGCCAGGCTCCTGGGTGCGGCTGACGAAGTCCGCGACGGGGCTGGCCGGCATGGTGTACGCGAGCGGCCAGGTATATGTGATCGAACCCGCGCGCGACGCGGCTCCATTCTCCGTCCAGGCGCTCGCCGGCACAGCCGGCGGCGCCGTCATGTACCGCCTCGCGGACACGCTCATGCCGGGCGGACTCGGTCTGTGCGCGACCGAGCCGCGTCCAAAGTCGGGCGCCGCGGCAACAGGGCCCGCGCCGCTGGTCAATTCCGGCCGAGCCACCGGACTCGCGGCGTGGCAGGCGCTCGGCACTGAGCTGCAGGCGCTCGCGGCCACCTTGCCATCGAAGCAAATCGTGGTCGGTGCCGTCGCGGATTACGAGATGTCGCAGCTGTTCGGCGACCAGACCGAAGCAACGGTCGTGGCGCGCATGAACATCGTTGACGGCATATTCAGCTCGCAGGTCGGCGTGAAGATCCAGCTCGCGCCCATCACGGTGTTCCGCGACACGAACGATCCCTTCACGGCCAGCGACGCAAGCACCTTGCTCGGTGAACTGCGCACCTGGCGCGGGTCCACCCCCGCGCAACTGGCCGATGGCCTGACGCATCTCATGACCGGACGCGACATGACGGGCGACACGGTCGGCATCGCTTACATCGCCACGATCTGCGACGGTGCCTTCGCTGCGAGCCTCTCGGAGGGCTGGCGGTCCACAACCAACGCCGCGCTGATCGCCGCGCACGAAATCGGCCACAACTTCGGCGCGCCGCACGACGGCGATCCGGCCGAAGCCTGCGCCGCCACACCGCTCACGTTCCTCATGGCGCCAACCCTGAACGGCAGCAACCAGTTCTCGCAGTGCAGCCTCGACCAGATTCGCCCCGTGGTCGCGGTCGCGCGCTGCGTCACCACGGTCGCCGCGACCGACGCCGCGCTCGACGCCGCCTCCAGCACCAGCGCGAATGCCGGCACGCCGTTTACCCTCGGCTTCACCGTCCGCTCGATTGGCTCGAGCACCGTGACGGGCGTACAGACGACGACGACGTTGCCTGCCGCGCTCACGCTGAATTCCGCCAGCGCCCAGAATGGCAGTTGCACGAGCGGCGCGGGCACGGTAGCTTGCGCGCTCGGCGACATCCCCGCCGGGGAGTCGCGCAGCGTTTCGCTGAGCGTGACCGGCAACGCGCCGGGTGATTCGACCGTCACGCATTCGCTGGCGGCCGCCAACGACACCGACTCGACTAACAACTCGCGCTCGGTGGCCGTGCATGTCAACCCGGTGGCAGATATTGCGTTGACGGCCGTGGCGAATCCGTCCACGGTCAGCGTCGACGGTGTGACGACAGTCAGTGTTACGCTCGCCAATCGCAGCGCGACGGCCGCGACGGGTCTCAGCCTCTCGGTAACCGTACCGGCCGGGCTCGCCCTCACGGCAGTCGACGCGAATTCACTCAACTGTGTCGTCGCCGCGGGAGAGCTCTCCTGCCCGACCGGCCAGACGCTCGCCGGAAACTCCAGCGTCCAGTTGCGGCTCTCGGTGACCGGGCGCCAGAGCGGCGTCTACGCGATCACGGGACAGGCTGCTTCGTCGCTCCCGGACCCTGACGCGACCAACAACAGCGGGCAGGCTGCGGTGACGGTACTCGCGCCGGCCGGCAGCAGCGGTGGGGGTGGTGGCGGCGGCGGGGCCATGGAACTGCTGAGCTTGCTCGCTCTGCTCGGCGCCCTGGCAATGCGAGCGACGGGCTACGTACCAACGCGGCCAGCTGCCTAGCCAAAACCCTCGCTCGCGTCCGAGCGGCGGCGGAGCAGGCCTTCGAGGGTACGCACCTGCGAGGTCGGGCTTGCGGCATCCTCGAGCTTCGCATTGACCGCCGCGATGAAACCGGGCAATTGAGAGGCCGCGACAGGTCCGCTAAGGAAGTACCCCTGTGCATAATCGCAGCCGAGATCAAGGAGCAAAGTCCAGATCTCTCCCGTCTCGACCCCCTCGGCGACGACCCTGAGACCCATCGAGTGAGCGAGTTCAATCGTCGAGCGCACGATCGCGGCGTCGTCACGGCGCTCGTGCGCGTGCATCACGAACGAGCGGTCAATTTTCAGTTCATCGACCGGCAGGCGTTGCAATTGTGAGAGCGATGAATGACCCGTGCCGAAATCGTCGATCGCGAAGCGGATGCCCGCCAATCGCAGCGCGTCCATGTTCCGCACCGCGCTCTCGGGATCGCGCACGACCGCACTCTCTGTAATCTCGAGCAATAACGCACTGCCGGGCACTGCGTAGCGCTCGAGTTCCGCCAGCAACTCGTGCGTGAATTCCGGATCAACGATGTCCGGCGCCGACAAATTGACCGCGACGTCGATCTCAATCCCGGCGCGCAACCATTCGGCCATCTGCTGGACCGCGCGCCGCGCAACCCACCGCGTGAGCGCACGTGAATACCCTGCCTGCTCCGCGAGCGGTACGAATTCAGCCGGCGCAACAGGACCGAGCGCCGGATGCGTCCAGCGCACCAGCGCTTCCGCGCTCTCGATGCGGTGCGTAGCCATGCGCGCCTTCGGTTGGTAGACCAGGGTCAGCGCGTCACTGTCGATCGCTGCGCGCAGATCGACCACGAGTACCAACCGGCGTCTATGCTCGATGTCGCGCTGCGGCTCGAACACGGCGCAACTCATACGCCGATCCCTGGCGTCCTGCAGCGCGACCTCGGCGCGTCGCAGCAGCTCGGACGGCTCCTGGCCGTGCTCGGGCGCAAAGCACACGCCCGTGGCTGCATCCAGCGTGAGCGTCGCGTGGTCCACCCTGACGCCGGCTTGCGCCGCGCGGCAGAGTTGTTCCGCCAGGCGCAACGCGTACTCGCGCGGGCAATCTCCGATCGCCACGAGAAACTGTGTGGCGGCCACGCGCGCGACGAAGTCGCGCGATCGCGTGTTGCGTTTCAGCCGCGCTGCGATCTCAACCAGCGCCTGATCGCCGACCTGATGGCCCAGCGACGAGTTGATGGCGCGAAAATCACCAAGATCAATCAGGATGAGCGCAACCTCCAGATCCACGCCGGCGATGGCCGAGCGCGCGGCTGCCACCAGCGTCGCGAGCCGCAGACCGGTAAGCAACCGGTTCGGCAGACCTGTGAGGGCGTCGTGATGAGCCTGGTGAATGATGCGCGCCTCGCGCTCGGCGATGCCTTCCTGCATGGCATTGAGCGTCGTCGCGAGACGCTCGAATTCCTCGCCGCCCCGCACCACCATGCGTTGCGTGTAGTCGCCCTCTTCGATGCGTTTCACGCCCTGCACAAGCTGGTCGATCGGACGGCGCGCGGCGCGCCACAGCAATGCACTCACGCCCACCGCAAATAGCAGTGCGCCGGCCGCGATCACGACCAGCGCGCTGCGAACTTCGCGAAAAGGGGCCATCGCGTCGCGCATCGACATACTGAGGGCCGCCCAGACCTCTCCGCCGCCCGATTCGATCGGCTGCATGGCGGCTAGGTGCGATTCGCTCGCGAGCTCGATGGTCGCCGGTTGCTTCGGCATCGGACCGGAAGCTGCTATTCGCTGAGTCAGGGCAGCGCGCTGCGCGGCTGCCATGGTCGACACGATCGTGAGGCGCTGGTCCTCGGTGTGCGCGATAAGCGTGACGTCGGCGCCGACCATCCGCTGCAGCTCGTGTGCCAGCGCATCGTCGACCGCGAAGCCGAGAGCCACCCATGCGATGATCTCCGGTGCGCTCACTTGTTCGATGCAGAACTGGTACACGCGCCCGTTGACGACCAGAAAGTGCGGGCGGTCGCGGTTGCCGGGCGAGTGATCGAGCAGAGTCGCGAGGCGGGCGGACGATGCCGCGTCGATCGGCGCCGTCGCGGCCACGAGCTTCCCCTCGGGGTCGATGAGCAGCGAGAGCGTCGCGTGGATGCGTTTGGCGTGATTCTCGAGCACCGACACGATGGTGGCGCGATCGTTATAGGCGACCGCCTCCCTGAAGCCAAAGTCCCCCGCAAGCACATGGGCGGCGCCCGCGAGCTCGCTGCCACGAAACTGCATGAATTGCTGGACGATCTTGCCGCCAGCCGATAACTGGTCACCCGCGCGGGTCTTGACGGAAGACACGACCCGCAGCGAAAACGCGACGAGCGTCACAGTCTGGGTGATCACCAGCAGCGCGGTGATCAGGACGAGAAGCCGGTTGCGGAAGCTGTGCATTGCATAAGCTCGAATTGCACGCACGATGGTAGAGATGGCCCGGTCCGCGGACGACGAAGCGCATCTCACTGTGTGAGAACGATGGACGCCGCGCTGACTCACAAGCGCCCTGGGGCGACGCTCGCAGTGTGCACGGTGCTAGCCGGCGCACTTGGTAGCACCGCCGTGGCAGCGGCGACGTTGTCGGTGCGGCTGCTGCAGACGAGTGGCGAACCACTGGTCGGCGCTGTCGTGACGGTACGCTCCCGCGGCGACGCCCTGTCGCGCCGCGAACCGGTGGCGGCGGTGGTCAGGCAGGTCAAGCGCGCGTTTGTTCCCGATCTGCTCGTCGTGCCGGTCGGCTCCACCGTCTCGTTTCCCAACAACGACGACGTGAGTCACCAGGTTTACTCGTTCGCGAAGCCGAAGCGCTTTCAACTACCGCTGTATCGCGGCCGACCGTATCCGCCGGTGAAATTCGACACGGAGGGACTGGTCACCGTCGGGTGCAATATTCACGACGAGATGGTCGGTTATATCCTGATAACCGCGGCGCATGATTTCGGCATCACCGGCTCTGCCGGCGAGTGGGGCGCATCGGCACTCGCCGCAGGCGACTATGAAATTGCGGTGTGGCATCCACGATTGCGGGAACCTGCGCCATCGCTGACGCGCCATGTGCAGCTCGGCGCTACTGATCGCGGCGAACTGAGCATACGGCTCATGAGGCCGCTGCAGCCTGCGCATCTCGCAAGTCATATGCAGGACGACTACTGATGCGCCCAACCGCTATCGCCATCGCGGTGCTGACGGCCGGCAGCGTGCATGCCGACGAGCTCGATTTCTCGCTCGACCTGCGCGGCGTCAACGTGAGCGGCGAGCCGTCGTTTCTCTATGGCGAGCTTGGCAAATTGCGCTTCGACTCCGCGCACGATGGATTGCAGCTCGGGCGCGCCCGCATCGCCTACAACGGCACCTTCGGCGAACGCTGGCGGGCGCACGTTGACGCGAGTTCGTGGGGCGATTCGGACAAGCACGCCATCGACCTCACGGAAGCTTTCGTCGAGTTCCGGCCGTACCCTCGGGGCGGCTGGCGAACCAGGGTACGCGGCGGCGCGTTCTACCCGCCGTTGTCGCTCGAGAATGGGTCAGCGGGCTGGCAAAACATCTACACCATCTCGTCTTCGGCGCTCGACAGCTGGGTCGCCGAAGAAATTCGCGCCATCGGACTCGAAGCGCAGGCGACGTGGCTCGGCACCAAACAGGGTCACGCCTCGGACTTCGGTGTCGTCGCCGGAGCCTTCGGCTGGAACGACCCGGCGGGCGTCGCCATCGCATCGCATGGCTTTGGTATCCACGATCGGCAGACGACGCTCTTCGGCCGCCTTGGGCGCCCCGGCAGTGAATACCTTCCCGGCCGCACGCTCTTCCGCGAGATCGACGGTCGTCCTGGCTACTACGTCGGCGCGAACTGGAGATACCTGGATCGGTTCATGGTGCGCGTGTTGCACTACGACAATCGCGCCGACCCAAGCATCTTCGAGCCGGCCATCAATGATTTTGCCTGGCTGACCCAGTTCGATGGCGCGTCGGCGCGGTTCGACACGGGTCATGGCTGGACGTTTCTCGCGCAGTGGCTTTCAGGGCTGACGAGTGTCGAACCGCCCGGCCAGGATTACGACTGGAAGTTCCGCGCGCGATTCGCCATGGTGAGCCGCGCGATCGGCCTGCACCAGCTGAGCGCAAGGCTCGAGGATTTCGACGTGCGCGCCCACGAGCAGTTGGTCGATCACGGACACGCCTGGACGCTCGCCTGGACTTTCCAACCGAACGAGCACTGGCGCTTTGCAACCGAGTGGCTCGACATCAGGAGCGACGTGGCGCGAGAGCGCCAGCTCCAGGTGTCCGCGCGCTATACGTTTGCGCAGCGCTTCCGCGACTCGCGCTAGGCGCCACCGCCAGCAGTCCTCACTTCGCGCGGCGCGCCGCTGGCGCATAATGGCGCGCGACGCTGGCAGCTGAGGGGGTCCGGGCATGCGTCTTGTCTCATGTCTGGCGACTGTTCTGCTGATAGCCGCAGCTGCGCCGGCCGCATGCGCAGAGCCTGGCGCGATCGCCATCGCGATCCACGGCGGCGCCGGCGCGGTGGCGGACATGACGCCCGAGAAGGAAGCAGCGTATCGCGCCGGGCTCGCGCAAGCGCTCGATGCCGGCTACGCCGTGCTGGCGCGCGGCGACTCGAGTCTCGATGCCGTCACGGTGGCAGTGAAACTGCTCGAGGACAACCCGTTGTTCAATGCGGGCAAAGGCGCGGTGCTCGCCCATGACGGCGCGGCGGAACTCGACGCCGCGATCATGGACGGACGCGACCTGCGCGCGGGCGCTGTCGCCGGCGTCAGGCACGTCCGTAACCCGATCGAACTCGCGCGCCTGGTGATGGAAAAATCCACCCAGGTCCTGTTGATCGGCGACGGCGCCGAGGAATTTGCCCTGGAACAGGGCGTGACGCTCGTCCCGAACGAGTACTTCCGTACCGAAGCGCGCCGGCGCCAACTGGAACGCGCGCTCAACACCGCCGGCGCGCCGGCCCGCGACGAGTTTGCTGCGTTCGGCACGGTGGGTGCAGTGGCTCGCGACGCGCGCGGTGACCTTGCCGCCGCGACATCGACCGGAGGCCTCACCAACAAGCGCCACGGCCGAGTCGGTGATTCCCCGATCATCGGCGCCGGCACCTATGCAGGCAATGCGAGCTGCGCGGTGTCTGCGACGGGAGAGGGCGAGTTCTTCATTCGTACCGTCGTCGCCCGCGACATCTGCGCGCGCGTCGAGTACCAGCGCGTGCCGATCGCGCGCGCCGTGCATGACGTCGTGCAGGATGAGCTCAGGAAGCTGGGAGCCGAGGGCGGCGTGATTGCGATCGATCCGGCGGGAAACGTTGCGATGGACTTCAACAGCGACACCATGTTCCGCGGCATGCGCAACGCCCACGGCCTGCGGACGATCGCTGTCGGGCGCAACCCATGACCCGGGCAGCGATCGCTTGCGGCATTGACTACGAGCGGAAGTAGTGAGCGAGATAGGCCTCGAACGAGCCGCTGCTCGCAGCTTCGATGCTGCGTTGCTTGCTCAACGATTCCGCCGCTTCGTCGGCAAATTCGCGTAGCCGTGCATCGTTCGGCGCATACAGCTCCAGAAAATACGCCTTGTGCGCCGCAGACGTGCGCAGCGCGAGCTCGGCGAATGATTCCCCGGTCGTTGCCAGCTCCTTCAGGAGCCGCGCCGACGGCGTGAGCTCCACCCGCTCGACTTTGGCGCGCTGCAGCGCGAGCGCCTGCGAATAGGGCCGGGCCTCGTCCCCGCGGTCGAGGACTTCGCACAGTCCCTGCATCGCGTCGAGGATCTCGCGCGCCCACTCGAGCAGCGGCACCTGCCGCCCATCGCGGTGCAGCGTGAGCCCTGGCTCGCGGCCACGGCGCGCGACGGTGACATGATTGCGATCGAGCGCGAGCTGCTCAGCGTCGTCGATGAGCGGGCTGTCCTTGAGCAGGCACAGGGCGAGAAACGCCTCGATGAATTTCAGCTTGTGCTGGTTGACGCCCACCGGATCGAACGCGCTGACGTCGAGCGCGCGCACCTCGACGTACTCGACCCCTGCCCGCAGCAGCGCCCGCGTCGGCCGCTCGCCCGACTGCGCGACGCGTTTCGGGCGAATGAAGCTGTAGTACTCGTTCTCGATCTGCAGCAGGTTCGCGTTCAACTGGCGATACACGCCGTTCACCTGCACCCCGAGCGCCGCGTAAGGCGGATGCACGCTGCTGATGGCACGCGACAGATCGCGCACGTACTCCTCGAGGCTGTTGACCGATACCGACAGTCCCGCCTGGGTGCGGTTGCGATAACCGAGGTCGCTCATGCGCAGCGACGTGGCGTACGGCTCGTAACCCGTCCCGGGCGTGAGCGTCGGCAGCTTTTCGTCCCGGGCGCGGAGAAACGATTCGCACACCGCCGGCGATACGCCGAACAGGTACAGCACGATCCAGCCGTGGCGCCGGTAGTTGCGCAGCAGGTCGAAATAGCCGGCGGAGATGAACGAGGTGCCGCGGTCGCGCGACTCGCGCCATTCCGCGTATGCCTCCCAGAACGGCAGCGGAAAAGAGTAATTGAAATGCACGCCGGAGATCGCCTGCATCACCCGCCCGTAGCGCACGCCGAGCCCCTCGCGGTACACCGTCTTCATCCTCCCGATGTGCGACGAACCGTACTGCGCAATCGGCACGCTCGCGTCGCCGTCGAGATCGCACGGCATGCTGGTGGCCCACAGCAATTCGTCGCCGAGGTGGCGGTAGACGAACTGGTGGAGGTCGCACAGGTACTGCAACAGCTCCCAGGTCCGCGTGAACGTCGGCGTCACGAGCTCGATCAGCGCTTCGGAGTAGTCGGTCGTGATGGTCGAGGAAGCGAGCGCCGAGCCGAGCGCCGCCGGGTGCGGAGTCTCGGCGATGCGGCCGGCGGGCGTGACGCGCAGCGATTCCTTTTCGACGCCCTTGCGCCCGCCCTGCAGAATCTGCGGCTCCCCGCTGTTGACGAGGGCGGCGAGGCGCCGCTCGAAACTGCGGTCTATCGCGATGCGCGGCATGTGGCTAGCAGCGAACGCGGCCGGTCAGGACGTCGCGGCACATCACGCAGCCCGAATCGCCCCGGACGTGACCGGCGCCATCCTGGCCAGCGTCCCGATCGCGTGTTGCGTCCGGCTCGCGCGGTCCAGTAGATCGTTCATCGTGTGCCTCAGGAGCCGCGCAGCAATCTGAGGTACGCGCGCACCCGGGCCGCATTGGCGCCCGCGTCCCCGAGGCCAACGCGCGACTTGGAGCGCACGTCAACGCGCGTCCCGGCCCCGGCGGCGCGCAGTCGCACCACGACGTCGTCCTTGAATCCGAAGAAACGCGTCGTCGCGGTGGCCTCGATGCGCCCCTCTGCAGGCACCGCGGCGACGATTTCCCAACCGAGCTTGCGGGCCGCCGCCGCTGCCGCCTTGAAGGCCTGATCGGGCGGCGCGTCCAGCACCAGCGGCTGCAGCTCGGGATAGGCCGCGCGCTGCGCGTCCGGCACGGAGAACTTACCGCTGCGCCCGGTCAGCTCTGCGACGTAATCCGAGGAATTCGTGCCGGGGATCGCGTCGCGTATGCGCCGAATCTCGACGAAAGGCGGGGGCGAGTCGAGGTCGGTGCTCACCTCGTGAATGGTCGGCACGCTGGTGCCGGCATGGACCCATGTGAGCAGGTAACCGATCGCAGCCAGCGCGGCGACGATGCCGACGGCCAGCCGGCCCATCGGCAGGCGCGTACGGCGCGCCGCTCCCGTAATCACGCCAATCAGGCTGAGCAGCGCCCCGACGAGAAGCAGCACGAATCCCGCGCCGAGGGCGAGCAGCGCGATCCGGAAGTTAACCAGACCGAAGCGGTTGGCGGGGCCCGATGCCGCGGCCAGCACGAGTCCCAGTCCGATCAGCCAGAACCCGATGCGCGCGAGCTGTGCCGGCCAGCTCGAGGTTCCAAGTGAAGGAAAAGTGTCGGCGTTCATTGGTGTTCTCCCCGCCGCAGGCCAGCCCCGCCCTGCGCCTTCAACCCGGCAGGATAGCCGGTTCGCCGCCGCCGCGCCCCGGTCCCGGGTCGCGCCCCCGGCGCCGCCGTCAGGATTCCCCGGTACGGCCGCGCGTGTACCAGCGTGCGAGCGTCGCAGGCGCCACGCCACAGGCTGCTGCGAACGCGAGCAGCCGATTCATCAACGTCCGGCGCCAATACCCATCCCGCTGCCAGCGGCGCGGCGACACCTCGATCGCGAGCGGCAGCCCGACGAAGCAGCCGCCGCGCCGCAGCGCCCGCACCAGCGGTACCTCCTCGAACAGCGGTTCCGCCGCATGCCCGGGCGATGCCGCGTACGCGGCGCGGCGCACAAACAGTCCCTGGTCGCCGTAGACCATGCCGACGCGGCATCGCCACGCGATCGCCGTCTCGAGCAGCGCGTGCGTGAGCGTCCGCGCGCCGGCGAATGCGAAGCGAAAATAACCGCCGGCCGCGCCCGCGCCGATCGCGCCGCGAATCGC
>JBAVOB010000096.1:0-7859 GCA_049691655.1 Steroidobacteraceae bacterium
TGTGGCGGTAGAAGTTCGCGGAGTCTTGCGGGTCCGGACCAGAGTCACCGTGTCAGGCCGTCGAGAGTTTCAGGCTGGCGACGTGCGCGCGATTCGCGTAGCATCTACTGCCGAATCTACTGCCAAATCCGGGGATTTGAGGGGATTGCAGGGGACAAAAGTTTCCGAGAAATCAATAAGTTATTGATTTCTCGAATGCCTCCGCCAAGTTCGAATCCCTCTCTCGCTCTGGTGCATCGAGAGCCAAACCCTGGAATCCGGCCCTCCTTCCCAGGAGGTGCCCAATGTCCCGAGCCGTCGCTCGCGACCCGATCTACCGGCGTCGTCGCTTTTCTGCCCAGACCATTGAACTGCGCGTTCGCTGGTACATCACGTACCGGCTGAGCTACCGCGACCTGGTCGCGATGATGGCGGAGCGGGACGTTGTCGTGTCGCACACGACGATCATGCGCTGGGTGCTGCGGTACGTCCCTGAATACGAGCGGCGGTGGGCACGATTCTCGCGGCCAGTTGATCGGTCCTGGCGCATGGACGAGACGGCCGTGTCCGTCCGGGGCGGCAAGCACTACCTGTACCGGCCCGTTGGTCGCCGTGGAAAGTCCGTCGACTCGGTGCTGCGTGGCGATCGCAGCATGGATGCGGCGCAGGCCTTTTTCCGCAATGCCGTGGCGTCGCAGTGGTCGCCCGGGTGGCCGAGCAAGGTCAATCTGGACGGCAATTCTGCCAGCCACCGCGCGTTGCGACCGCCAGGCCAGGAAGATCCGCGGTGGAGAGCGGTCGTCGTCCGGGACCGACGCTACCTCAACAACATAGTCGAGCAGGACCATCGGGCCATCAAGCGCCGCTGCGCATCGATGCTGGGGTTCAAATCCTTCCGGACCGCGGCCGTCACACTCGCCGGAGTGGAACTCGCGCATCGCATTCACAAGAGCCAGTTCTTCGGACACGACCGCCGGCGCCAAATGTATTTCCTGAAGTGCTTGTGGGCCCCGGCGCTCGCATGATCCCGGATCGTTCTCTCGCAGACGCCTCAGAACCGTCAATGCACCAGAACTCACGGGTCCCACAACTGACGGCACCGTCCATTGGTCTCACTGAGCCCCTGCGCCGAACGATCAAGGTCACCGACGGTGATGGCCTGTACCTGATGGTGGTGCCAACAGGTGGCCGGTACTGGCGTTACAACTATCGCTTCGACGGCAAGCAGGAGACGCTCGCCCTGGGGATCTATCCCGACGTGCCGCTGGAAGGGGCGAGGGCGCGGCACAAAGCGGCGCGCCGCCAACTCGCCGCGGGCATTGATCCGTCGTCGCAGAGGAAGGAATTGCGTCGTACCGCTATCAGGTGACACCGCTCTCCACCCGTCGAGGGGCCGACAATCCGCGGGCGATTGCCTCGGCCCGGGTGACAAAATTCTCTCCCTGAATTCAGGGGAGCATTAAGAACCATGAATCGTCGCGAAGTGCTCGATCTCGTAACCGCTGTTGGGCTGACCTCAGTCGCAGGGGCGGCCGTCGCCTGCGGCAATTAATGTCCGTGGCACGGCTGAATTCGTGGCCCGTTTCGGGGCTGCAACGGGTCCTACGGTGTTCACCCCGCTTGCCGAGCGTGGGTTGTGCGATGCAAAGTCCTCCCATATGAGCCGAAATGGGGCCAAAGTTCTTCGTGGACCGATCCGGGAGTGCTTCGCCGCACTCGCGTTCATCGCGTCTTTCGCGCACGCGCTGATTCCCACCGGCTTCATGCCGGGATCGGTGCACGGCCAGGCGCAACTCGTGGTCTGCGATGGCCACATGGCCGGCGCCGGGCACGCCGGGCATCAGGGCAATTCGGGCTCAAATGCCGATTCCCCGTGTCCCTTTGCCCTGAGCCGGGGTGCCGCGCCGCTTCCCGCTCACTTCGAACTGGCTCTGGCGCATGTGGCGCCAGACCTGCTGGTGCCGTTCATCGAACGGCCCGTTGTCTCTGAGACTCCCCTCCGACACACTGCTCCCCGCGGACCCCCGACAGTCGCCTAAGGTTTGGCGATAAGGCGCTCAGCGTCGCCCATCTGGCATCGGCCGATCGGACGCCAGAGCTGTCGTTGGGATTTCTGTCCGAGACAATCATGGTCACTTGGTCTGCAGCGGTGCAGCGCCTGGCGCTGGCTCGCTATTCGTTCACTCCAAAGTCAGGGGCTGTCTTGGCAGCCTGCGCCCTTGTACTGGTGCTCGGACTTTCGCCCGCGACCAGCTTGGCCTGCGCCTGTGGCTGCGGCGTATTCGATGTGGGTACGGCCTCGATGTTTCCGCAGCATTCCGGCCCCATGGCCTATTTCGAATACGACTACATGGACCAGAACAAGAACTGGCGCGGCACCTCACGCGCCCCTACAGACAACAACGAAGACAAGCGCATCCGCACCAGCTTCATGAACGTCGGCCTGCAGTACCAGTTCAATCGGGGCTGGGGTGTCTCGGTCGAGCTTCCGTACTGGCACCGATACTTTCAGACTGTTGATGGTGATACCGGTGAGATCGTCGATTTCACCCACGGTGCCGTCGGCGACATTCGAATCAAGGGGCGCTATACGGGCTTCTCGCCCGACATGTCGACGGGCATAACCTTTGGCGTCAAGCTGCCGACGGGTGAAACGAACTATGCCGGGTTTGATCCCGACACATCGATTGGCTCCGGCAGCACCGACCTGCTGTTGGGTGCCTACCACCTCGGCAACCTCACCGCAAACAACCACTGGCGCTACTTCGTGCAGGCCCAGCTGCAGGAGGTCGTGGGCCACAAGTCTAATTACCGGCCCGGCAGTGAGGTCGTCGCGACGGCGGGCGGCTACTACGAAGGCTGGCAGCTCTCACCGAACCTCAAGATCGCGCCGGTGCTGCAACTCAATGCCACGTACCGCGGCCACGACGGCGGTCCGGACGGGCATCCGGAGGACAGTGGCTACACGCGCGTCCTGGTGTCGCCGGGTGTGCAAGTCGATATTTCGCGGATGTCGGTGTTTCTGGACGTGGGTCTTCCTGTGCGCACCAACGTGAGTGGCAACCAGCTCGTGAGTTCGCAGTTCTGGCGGATGAACGTGAGCTTCCACTTCTAAGGCCAGCTGTAATGAACCGTCGCCTCATTCGTTCCTGGCTTGCCCGCTCGGCGGGCGCCGCCGCGCTGCTCGCGGCGAGCGTCGCTATGGGTGCGCCGGACGACGTGGGGCAGACAGCCCCGAAGTTCGTCGCCACGCAGCTCGACGGGGCGACGCTCGATCTCGCGGCGCTCCATGGTCGGGTCGTGGTGGTGAACCTCTGGGCGAGCTGGTGTACGCCCTGCCGCGCCGAGATGCCGATGTTGGAAGCGTTTTATCGCAAGCATCAGCCCGAGGGCGTGCTTCTGGTGGGATTGAGCGCGGATGACCTGCATGATCGCCGGATTGTGGAGAATGCCACCCGCAGGCTGACCTATCCGATCGCGCTTCTGCAGGAAGCAAAGGCGAATGGCTTTGGTAGCCCCAAGGCCTTGCCCGTGACCTATGTCATCGACAGGAATGGGGTCATTCGCGCACGGTTGATGCCTACCCGCGCCGGCCTCACCGAGGCTGATCTGGCCGCAGCGGTGCTGCCGCTCCTCACGGCCTCTGGTGCTGGCGGGGGGACGTAGGGGCCATGGCCGCGCGCCACAACAGCAAGAAGGCACGAAACGGGACGGGCAAGGCCCCGTTGATCGTCGTGCTTATTGCCGGGACGCTGGTGCTCGTCGGCTACCTGTATTCGCTGATTTCCGCGGCCCAGGTTCACGCGCCGTCGGCAGGTTTTGGATCGCTTGTGCACCACAATGGCCGAGTCTTCGCGAACGAACCGCAGGCCCATGCCTACAAGCTCGTGGCGTTCGGTTACACGCACTGCCCGGACGTCTGTCCCATCACGTTGCTGCGGGTCCATGAGGTCCTGAACGCGTTGGGGTCCGAGGATCGTCGCGTAGTGCCGCTGTTCGTTACGGTCGATCCCACCCACGACACGGTGGATGTCCTCGCTCACTACGCCGCGGCATTTGACCCACGGATCATCGGCCTGACCGGCTCCAAACAGGACCTGCGCACCTTTGCCGATGCGTACGGCGTGATTCCGCAGGCGCCAGCCCCAATGGGCCAAGAGGAGTTACCAGACCATTCAGCGATGATCTACCTGCTGGGGCCCGACAACACGATGCTGGGTGTGTATGCCCCTGGCGATGCGGCAAAGATCATCGCAGCGGATATCCTTCGGCGAACCGAACGCCTGGCTTCGGCCACCGCCAGGCATGGTGAGCTGACATGAACGGCGTCATGAACCGGCGATCGCGCCGCGCACTGGTCGCGCAGGCGCTTCGCTCCAGCGTAGCTTCAGGGGAGTCACCCATGACTGCCGGAAGCCTGGGATGGCCTCTGCCGCCAGAGGTGCTGTGCGTGGAATGAGACGCTTGCAAGGAGGTGCACTACTGGGTCTAATGCGCGCCGAACAGCGGGCTTTGGCGATCACCGCGCATGCGGTCCAGCGTCGAATTTCCGGTGGGACTTCTGATGGTGCATTTAATCGACGGCAAGAAATAGCCGTTCTTTGCAAAACGTAAGGATCGGCACGGACCGGTCGGACGATCTTTTTCAGCGCTGCGCGCCCGTAGCTCAGTTGGATAGAGTACCTGGCTACGAACCAGGGGGTCGGGGGTTCGAATCCCTCCGGGCGCGCCAAATAAATCAAATGCTTGCCATCGCCCCGAAGTTTTCAACTCACCGAACGTAGCGAAAACGTGGCGTTGGCTGCTACAGAATCGCCTCGCTCGTCAAGTCCCTCGTTCGAAACGGTCTTGCGCTCGATGCGCCCGGCGACGGAGCTCAGTTTCTCCGGCGCGAGGTGCGCGTAGCGCAGCACCATCTCGTACGATTTCCAACCACCCAGTTCCATCAGCTCCGGGAGCGTGGTTCCGCTTTGCACGTGCCAGCTGGCCCAGGTGTGCCGCAGGTCGTGAAAGCGAAAATCCTCGATCCCTACTCGCTCCTTCGCCTTATCCCACGCCGTCGAGCTCTTTGCGATCCGCTTGCCGGCGAAGGTGAAGCACCAGCGTGCATGCTCGCCCTCGACGGCACGGAGCGCGGCCACCGCATCCGCTTTGAGCGGAATGCCGCGGCCCTCGCCCGATTTCGTCGTGCCATGATCGAGCCAGGCCACTCGGCGCCAGTTAGGCCTCAAGCTCATGTTCTACATGTCGGGGATCGGCAGACATTCCATTACCTCAACGCCATCGCCGGGAAAGATGGTGAAGTGTGGATGATTCACAAACAATCGTGCCGCTGCTTCGGAGGACTCTGCTTCGACGATTGTAAACGCCATCATGTTGTTTCGGACATCGCTGACCCCGCTATGAGCGATGCGTTTTGTACGCCCTAGAGGGCCGCCCGAATCAACGACGGATTCCTTGTGTTGCTCCGCCCATCGCTTCCATGCTACGACTCCATCGGCTTGCCGGTTCTGCCGTTCTCGCTCAGGCAATTCATTCCACCGCGACATTGCGGCCGGTGCGCCAGTGTAGATCGCGAGAAAGCGTTTCATCATGACCTCCAGCGATTGAGTGAGGTGTGAGCAGTATAGCCATCTGCTCATTGCAACCGCCGCGGCAGCGAGTGACAGGGGCGCGCTAGAGGCGTAACGCTTCGGTACAGTGGCGGGCCGCACAGTGGCCCGTCCGCCGCAACCGTTTGTTAGGCGCCACGGCGCCGAAGTACAACATGGGTGGCCTTCTCCGACGCCACGAACTGCGTGCTTTCGTATCCCAGCGCTCGCATGTCAACCCCCTCGAATAGCCGCTCTCCTCGACCGAGCAGCACTGGCGCGATGACGAGGTGGAACTCATCAATCAGGCCGGCACGAAGATACTGCTGGATGGTATTGGACCCACCGCCAACTCGTACGTCCATTCCGTTGGCTGCCTCACGTGCACGGTCAAGTGCTTCGTAGATGCCGCCGGTGAGCAAGTGGAATGTCGTACCGCCTTCCATCGTGACGGGCGGGCGCGCGTGGTGGGTCAAGACGAAGACCGGAACGTGATAGGGTGGGTTGTCCCCCCACCAACCTTTCCAACTCGTATCGGGCCATCGGCCCCGGATTGGGCCAAACATGTTCCTTCCGAGAATCCAGGCACCAATATTCTTGAAGCCGCGCGCGGCGAAATCGTCATCGACCCCCGTGGTGCCACCATTGGCGCCAAACAGGGTGCGTTGAAACGTGCGTGTGGGGAATGCCCACTGGTGTAGTTCCGTCCCACCCATGCCGAGCGGATTGTTGATGTCTTGATTCGGTCCTGCTCCAAATCCATCAAGGGAGACGGTGAAGCTCTCAACTCGTACCCGTGTCACACATGCCTCCGTCTTGGATCGACGCTTAACGATCAAGGTAACCGGCGCGACGCGCCGACGGTCGCCAAGCTGAAACCATGAACCGACGCGTCCGGTTCAGCACCGAGTTGGGCGTCAATCTCCAGGTCATGTCCAGGGTTCGAATGTGGGCCGGAAGCGGTCGGTCGCCCTCGTCCCCAAATTCTCCCTCAAGCGGACATTCGAGGCGCCGAATGGACCACGCATGCATCGTCGGGGGCTCGAACTTGCGCAGGAGTGCTAGGGGTGGACGGCCGGCTCAGGTGCCGACAAATAGGCGTGCAACTGCGCGACTTCATCGTCGCGCAGATACTTCAACCCGCCCTGCGCCATCTCCGTCATCAGCCCGAGTTTGCGTCCACCTATGGCGACGCCCGTCGACAGCAGCGTCTTGAAATCGGCCAGCGAGTAGGCGGGCACGACTGCGAAAAGGTTGGGCGATTTCGTTCGCGTCTCACCGTGGAGATCGGTGCCGTGGCACATGGCGCACGTGGTTCTTGCGAGATAGGGGCCGAGCGCTGCGGGGCGCTGCGACGGACCGAGCTGGCTGCGATCGACGACGGCGGGTTCGATGGGAAGCGCACCTGCGATTACGAGTGCGCGCAGGAGGGGGCCAAAGCTCGGGTCCGGCGCCGCATCGGCGCGCGGTTCGAGCGTGCGGAAATGGGCGATCATCGCGGCGATGTCGGCGTCGGCGAGCCCGACCAGCGCGTGCGAGGGCATGAACACGACGCCAGTGCCGTCGGCGCGCACGCCCTCACGGATGACGTCGGCGACCTGCTGATCGCTGTAATGCGGCATGATACGCGTGAGGTTGGGGGCCGATAATCGCCCGATGTAAGACCGGTCGACGAAGAGATGTCCCCTGAGGTCATCGCCGTGGCAGCCGTAACAGCCGTTGACGTGCGCGAGGCGCCCGCCCTCGGCTGCCATCGGCGTCGCGGGCGTTACGCGCAGCGCCGGGCCGACGACTGCGTGGCGCGCGCTCATTTCCCAGGCGGAAACGCCGTAGACCCCGGCGATGGCCGCGACTGCGATGGCGACGATGCCGCCGCCTCCAATCAAGGCGATTCTTCTGACGAGACGAATGCGTGGCGTCAATGTGCTTGGCGGCATATGTTGCCTCGTACGCGGTGCGCTTACCGCGTAAGTGTAAACGCGCGTCTCGGTAACGCCTAATAGATTGACGGCCGCTCTCGAGGCGAGCGGTAGGAGGATTTGGGTCGCAAGCGTGCCCGTCGTTCTCGTGACCTCCGACGTCCGCGATCAGAGGCGGCGCGGAGCGCCGTCCGCTGCCTGCCGTTGTTAGACCGAGACTCTACGAACCCTGGAGGGTCATTCCGACGTCCCCCCGCTTTTGAGTAGCAGTAGGGTTTAGAGTTTAACCCCGGCCCGGAGGTTAGACGTGAAGAAGCGGTACACGGAAGAGCAGATTATTGGGTTCCTGCGGGAAGCGGATAAGGGGATT
>JBAVOB010000097.1:0-4036 GCA_049691655.1 Steroidobacteraceae bacterium
GTGCTAGGCCTGATCGCCTCGGCGTGGACGCTCGCGCTGCAGGTTACTCGCTGAGCAGCACCGTAGCGCGCGGAAACAGCGAGGACTCGGCCGCAGCCACGATGAACTGCGCCACGTCGGCACGCGCGATCGAGCCCGAACGCACGCCTTCGAGGCTGCGGACGACGTGGTAGCTGCCCGTGGCTGGCGCATCGGTGAGAAACCCGGGGCGCACGATGGTCCAGTTGGCGGTGGTGCCGCGAATGATGGCTTCCTCGCGATCCTTGTCCTCGTAAATGGTCCGCAGGAGCAGCGGCGTCACCACGTGATCGTAGAAAAACCCTCCGTGGCCACGGCTGTCGCCCGCACCAATGCCGGTGACGGCGATCAGTCGCGTCACGCCTGCCGCGCCCATCGCAGCGACGACCTGGCGCGCGCCGGTTGAAAAGACGGCAACCGGCTGGCGTGTCGGGGCGGCACCGATCGCCAGGACGATGACGTCCTCGCCGGCCACGACCGCGGCGACGGCTTTCGGGTCGGTGACGTCGCCCTGCACGTATCGCGCGCGCTCATTGCGCAGCGCCTGGGCGGGCGCGCGCCGGGACAGCGCGGTCACCGCGTGGCCGCGCGCGACGGCGAGGCGCACGGTCTCGCGGCCGATGCCACTCGTTCCGCCGATCACCAGAATCCTCATTCTCGCCGGGGGCGGCGTGGCCAGCGGCGGAGCGGGCAACGCATTGGCGCCCGCAAACCCTCTGCCCTGCAGCGGATGCACCAGAAAAGCGGCGGCGATGAACACGATCACGACCAGAACGAGGATCGGGATCAATTTCCAGCTCATAGACTGCTCCATTCCGCGCGGCTCCGGCATATCATTCTGCGCCGCAACGAGGTCGGGAAGCATGGGACGCATCTTCGAAGTTCGCAAGCACGCCATGTTCGCGCGCTGGGACCGTATGGCGAAGCAGTTCGCGCGCATCGCGAAGGACATCACCATGGCCGTCAAGGCCGGCGGCCCGGATCCTGCCTCGAACCCGATGCTGCGGCGTGTGATCCAGAACGCGCGCGCCGTGAACATGCCGAAGGACAAGGTCGAGGCCGCCATCAAGCGCGCGGCCGGCCGGGACGCCGCGAACTACCAGGAAGTGCTGTACGAAGGCTATGCGCCGCACGGCGTGGCGCTGCTGGTCGAGGCGGCGACCGATAATCCCACGCGCACCGTGGCCGGCGTGCGCAACGTCATGACCAAGCACGGCGGCAATCTCGCGACCCACGGGAGCGTCAGCTTCCTGTTCCGCAAGATGGGCGTGTTCCGACTCGATCCGGCCGGTATCGACCAGGACGGGCTCGAGCTCGACCTGATCGACTACGGGCTCGAGGAGATGGGCGAGAGCACGGGCGAGAAAGGCGAGCCGCAACTGGTCATCCGCTGTGCGTTTGCGGACTTCGGCCGCATGCAGGAGCGGCTCGAGGCCCGCAAGCTCGCGCCGAAGTCAGCCGAGCACGAGTACATCCCGGGAACGCCGACCGAGTTGCCGGAGGCGCAGGCGGCGGAAGTGCTCGCGCTGATCGACAAGCTCGAGCAGGACGATGACGTCCAGAAAGTCTTTCACACGCTCGCGTGACGGCAGCGCGCGGGTCGCCGCCGGCTAGCCCGGCTTGCGTCCGCTGACGATCGGCACGAACCAGACAGCATAGTCGTGGGGATTGCGGACGCTTGCGATGATCTCGTCGAAATGGCGGCGCGCGAGGCTCTCCGGAAAATGCGGTTCGTGCGCCAGCGCCGGCGCATACCCGTCCCGCCAGGCGGTCAGGATCTGCGCGAACGTCTCGCGCGGCACCCGCAGCGTGTCGACGACGACGTAATCGACGCGCAGCACCTGCAGTCCGAGCGCATTCAGCATCGACCAGGTGCGCCGGCCGATGCGCGCATCGGTGCCGGTGCGCGCGGCGAACTCGGTGGTTCCGTGGCGCCACAGCGTGTCGGAGTCGAGAGGACCCGACATCATGTGGACCATCGTGTAATCCTCGGCCAGCACGTGCACCCAGCCGCCGGGGCGCGCGACGCGCACCAACTCGGCGTGCACCAGTTCCGCGGACGGGATCGCCTGTGTCACGTGGCGGCACGCCACGAGGTCGAACGATGCGTCGGGAAATCCCAGCTGGTACGCGTCGCCGTGCTCGAAGCGCACGCGCTCCCCGAGTGGCGCGTGGCGCGACCGCGCCAGTCGCAGCGGCTCTTCGAGGATATCGACACCGATGACCTGAGCCGCGGGCCACAGCGCGGCGGCGCGCGCGGTGAATTCGCCCGTGCCGCAGCCGACATCCAGAATCCGCGGCTCGCGCGGCAGCTGGTAGCGCGCGAGGAGCGGTTGCTCCTGCGGCCAGATCGCCGCAATCTGCGCCGCGAGCGTGCGTACCATGGACTCGTCCGCCATCTGGTCGAGATGCGGATTGCGCGACGTGGGGATCCGGGTGGTCATGTCACGGCCCCGCCGCAGCTCGAGCCCGCGCCGGCGGTGCATCCGTAGCAGTGGTTCGCCGTTGCGATCCGGCGCGCGGCCAGCACCGTCGCCTCAAAGTCGCGGATGTGGCGCGGCTGGTCGAATCCGACCGGCATGCCGAGCATCTGATTGAAGTCACAGTCGTACAGCGTGCCGTCCCAGCCGACCGACAGCGTGTGCCGGCACATCACGTGCCCTGCCGCGGCCGGGTTGAACGCACTCACCAGCCGCTCCATGTAGCCCTCGTAGTTACCACTCTCGATGAGGAACTCCAGGTAGCGACTGATCGGCATGTTGGTGATCGTGTATAGATGGTTGAAGAGGATACCGTGGCGCTGAGCGAGCTCGCGGCGGAACTGCGCTTCGACCTCATCCTGCTTCGGCGGCAGGAATGCGCCGACCGGATTGTAGACAAGATTGAGTGCGAGGCCACTGCCCTCGCGCCCGTAACCGAGCGCGTTGAGCTGCTGCAGCGCGCGGATCGACTTGCCGAACACCCCGGCGCCGCGCTGCGCATCGGTCTGGGTCGCCAGGAAGTACGGGAGCGATGCCACGATCTCGACCCGCTGCTCGGCGAGAAACGCCGCCAGGTCCTGTTGCGGCGCGAGCAGCAGCACGGTGAGATTGCAGCGGTCCATCACGTGGCGCCCAAGGGCTCGCGCCTGCTGCACCAGCCAGCGGAAATTCGCATTGAGCTCGGGTGCGCCACCGGTGATGTCGAGCGTCGGGATGTCGGTCTGCGCGAGTGCCGCGAGGCACAGTTCGGCCGTCGCGCGCGTCATCTGTTCGACGCGTTCCGGGCCGGCGTCGACATGACAGTGGCGGCACGCCTGGTTGCAGAGCTTCCCGACATTGACCTGCAGCACCTCGATACCGGTGGCGACCAGCGGTTCGAGTCCGATCTGCGCGAGCCTGGCCGCGAACGGGGGCACGGAACCGGCCCCGAGATGGCGCCGCTGTTCGGCGGCGTCGGCCAGCGGGCTGTGGCGCGCCGCGAGGGTAGTCTTCATGCGGGAGCGGGAATGGTCGGCTACCGCGTCACATGGACAGCTTGGCGACGACGTTGCGCATCTGAACGCCGTGGACCAGCGAGGCGCCGCCGCGAATCGCGCAGGCCACGTGCACGGCCTCGGTCATCTGCTCGAGATTGGAACCCTTCTCGAGGCAGGCCTGCGCATACGCGTCGATGCAGTACGGGCACTGCACGGCGTGCGCAACGCCGAGCGCGATCAGTGCCTTTTCGCGCTCGGTGAGCGCGCCTTCCGCGAACACGGCGCTGTAGTACCCGAGAAACTTCTGCCACAGCTCGCCGCCGGCCTGGCCCATCTCGGCGAACCTGCCGAGGTCGTGCGGATTGTAATAGGTGTCCAAGCATGATCTCCTCGATTCGATCGGCGTGACGCTCGAATACTGGCACGGCCGCGGCCGGGTATCCAAGGAACCTTGCTTGAGCGACAATTCTGCGATGTCCGATCCCCGACGGTTGCCCGCAGCGTTGCTCACGGACGAGGCACAGGCGGTGCGCGCGCTGCTGCCCGAGATCAGCGCGGACG
>JBAVOB010000098.1:0-5614 GCA_049691655.1 Steroidobacteraceae bacterium
CGCTCGCAGCGGCCGTCGCAGTAGCCGCGCTCGCATGGGCGCAGGCGCTTGTGCCGGTGCCAAAACTCGAGGCGCGCGTCACGGATCTCACTGGCACGCTCACCGCCGAGCAGCAGGCAGCGCTCGAGAAGAAACTCGCTGACTTCGAGGCGCGCAAGGGCGCGCAGCTCGCGCTGCTGATCGTCCCGACGACCCGACCGGAGGAGATCGAGCAATACTCGATCCGCGTCGTCGACGCGTGGAAACTCGGGCGCGCCAAGCCGGACGACGGGGCACTGCTGCTGGTCGCGAAGGACGACCGCGCGCTGCGCATCGAGGTCGGCCAGGGGCTCGAGGGCGCGCTCACCGACCTGATGTCGAAGCGCATCATCGCGGAGACGATCACGCCGCTGTTCAAGCAGGGCAACTACTACGGCGGGGTGGACGCGGGCCTCGACCAGATGATCCGCATCGTCGACGGCGAGGCATTGCCGCCGCCCGATGAGCAATGGCAGCGCGACGCCGGCGGCGCGATCATGAACCTGCTGCCGGCGCTGCTGATCGCGCTGTTCGTCGGCTCGGGGATCCTGCGGGGGCTCTTCGGCCGCGGGTTCGGATCGCTCGCCTCCGGCGGGTTGATCGGCGGCTTTGTTTGGCTCGCGACACGGCTCCTCGGGTTAGCCGCCGTCGCCAGCGTGCTCGCCGTCGCGCTATCGCTTCTCCTCGGATCCTCGCCCAGTCGCTGGTCGAGCGGACCGCGGCGCGGGAGCTGGGGCGGGGGCTTCGGTGGCGGCGGTTTCGGTGGCGGCGGCGGGTTCGGTGGCGGCGGTTTCGGCGGCGGCGGCGGTGGCTTCAGCGGCGGCGGCGCCTCGGGGCATTGGTGATGGACGTCAGTCGATGGTTGCGTCACCTGTTCGCCACGCACTGGCGCGCGCGCCGGCGCTTCACACCGCAGGTCCTGGCGGACATCGAGAGATCGATCGGCGAGATCGAGTCGCGGCACGCCGGCGAACTGCGTTTCGCCATCGAAGTCGCGCTCGATCTCCCGGAGCTGTGGCGCCGGATGAGCTCGCGTGAGCGCGCCTTGCAGGTCTTCGGCCACCTGGGCGTCTGGGACACAGAGCATAACAACGGCGTGCTCATCTACCTGCTGCTTGCCGACCGGCGCGTCGAGATCGTCGCCGACCGCGGCATCGCGGCGCGCGTCCTGCCGGCCGAATGGGACGCGGTCTGCCGCGAGATGGAGGACCACTACAGGGCGGGCCGCTGGGCTGCCGGGTCGCTCGCGGGCGTCCGCGCGGCCGGTCGGCTGCTCGCGAAGCATTTCCCCGGATCGGGCGGCGATCGCGACGAGCTGCCGAACCAGCCAGTGCTGCTTTGAGAACCCGGCGACTGTATGTAAATGGCGACGCAGGCACGGGTGAGACGGCGCGCCGGCCTGGTGCCATAATTTCGCGGCTATGAGCCCGCCGTTCCGTCTGTCGCGTGCCTGCGCGGTCACCGCGCTCGCCGCAGCGCTCGGCGCCTGCTCGTTGTTCGCACCGCTCCACCGCGAGCCGATCGTGGTCGCGCCCCCGCCGCCGCCGCACGATGCCACGCCGGTCGCGATGCATCGCTTCGAGCTGCAGAGCGACCTTGACGACGTCGTCGGAGCCGTGCAGCTCACCACGACGACCAAGGACGACACGTTCTCCGACATCGCGCGCCGCTTCGATGTCGGGTACGAGGAAATGCTGCGCGCGAATCCCGGCGTTGACCCCTGGCTTCCGGGAGCCGGCCGCGTCGTGGTGGTGCCGACGCAATTCATCCTGCCGAACGCGCCGCGCGTCGGCCTGGTGATCAACATCCCGGCGATGCGCATCTATTACTTTCCGCCGCGCCAGGCCGGGCAGAAGCAGGTCGTCTACACGCATCCGATCGGCATCGGCCGGGTCGGCTGGAAGACTCCCGAAGGCGTCACCAAGGTGATTCGCAAGCAGAAGGATCCGGTATGGCGGCCGACGCCCTCGATCCGCAAGGAGCACGCGGAAAACGACGATCCGCTGCCCGAGGTCGTGAAAGCGGGGCCGGACAATCCGCTCGGGCGCTCGGCGATGTACCTCGGTTGGCCGAGTTACCTGATTCACGGCACCAATAAGCCGTACGGGGTCGGGTTGCGGTCGAGCCACGGCTGCATCCGGCTCTACAACGAGGACGTGGATCCGCTGTTCGAGAAGCTACCGGTCGGGACGCCGGTGCGCGCGGTCAACCAGCCGTTCGTGTTCGGCTGGCACGAGAACGAACTGTTCCTGCAGTCATTCGGCGTGCTCGAGGACGATCCGCGCGATTTCAACAATGCGACGCGAAAACTGCTCTCGAAGGAACTCGCGGCGCGCATCCAGAAACAGCTCAAGGCGCGCAACGTCCGTCTGAACTGGGACGCAGTGTCGCAAGTCGCGCACGAGCCGCGCGGCATCCCGGTCGCGGTGTCGCGGTCCGGGGCCTCGGTCGAGCTGGTGCTCGCGAGCGCGCGCAAGGTCGAGAACCGGGTTCCGGAGGGCTCCAACTGGGACGGCAAGGTCGACATGACCGTCGACCCGCAGCAGTTCCGCGAGATGCTCTCCGACAGCGATCCGGGCGCAGATTCGGGCAAGGGGAGCCCGACGCAGGCGCCGAACCCGGTGCCCGCGACCGGCCAGGCGACGGCAAAGAAGAAAAAGCCGACTACCTGAACCGCTTTGGATACTTGCGGGCGGGCTGTTGCGAGTGCGACAGCCGCCGCAAGCGTTGTGCTAGAGTCCAAGCGGTCATGGCAGGGGGAAACCGTGGCCCAGCGACTCGTCTCTGGCATCGCTATAGAACAAGAATCGGGACCGGGCCGCGCCATTGCCCGCGTGCCGACTTCCAGCGCCGCATTCGTTGGCCGCACCCTGAAGGGGCCGGTCAGCCGCCCGCGCGAGATCCATAGCTTTCAGGAATTCACCCAGATCTTCGGCGGACTGTGGCAGCCCGCGCCGCTCCCCTATGCCGTTGAACAGTTCTTCGAGAATGGTGGTCGCAAGGCGATCATCGTGCGCGTCGCCAACAGCGGGCGGCCACCCACACTGACGCTGCCGGCCGGCAGCGGGTCGCTCGCTCTCGCGGGCCTTGCGCCGGGTTCGCGCGAGTACCTGCGCGCCTCGGTGGACTACGACGGCATCGGTGACCGCGAACGGGACCGCTTCAACCTCGTCGTGCAGCGCGTGCGCGCCCCGGGTTCCGAGTACGTCGAGGACCAGGAGATCTTCCGGCGCCTGTCGGTGACGGAGCAGTCCAGCCGGTTCGTCGCGGATGTCCTGCCGGAGTCGCGCCTGGTGCGTCTCGCCGGCGCCGTGCCGCCGGAGCGTCCCGAGGTGACGCCGTCGCCGACCGGATCGGCCGCGATCGGATATGTCGCATCGCGCACCGACGGGGACGATGGCGGCCCGCTCAGCGATTACGACATCATCGGTTCGGCGGTCGAGGGCACGGGCATCTTCGCGCTGCGTGCCATGCCGAACTTCGGTCTGCTCTGCATTCCGCCGCTCGCACGCGACCAGGACGTCGGCGCTTCGACTTTGCTCGTCGCCGGCCGCTTCTGCCGCGAGCATCACGCCATGCTCGTCGTCGATCCGCCGGCATCCTGGACGAGCGCGGACCTCGCTCTCGCGGGAATGCGCGACTGGCCGTACCGCAGCGACAGCGCACTCATGTACTTTCCGCGCGTGCTCGCGTTCGACCGCTTGCGCGGCCGGTACGAAACCTTCGGCAGCTGCGGCGCTGCGGCTGGCATGATCGCGCGGGCCGACGAGGCGTGGCCCGTGTGGGCGGCGGCTGAAGCGGAAGAAGCCGTGCTGCGCCCGGGGCTGAAGCCCGCCTGCCTGCTGTCCGAATCCGATCGCGTGCGGCTCGCGGCGGTGGGCATCAATACGCTGTCGGCAACTCGTCAGACCACGCGGTCGGATGTCGCGCCGCGCACGCTCGCGGCAGGTTCGCAGGGCAACTCAGACTGGAAATATCTGTCGGCGCGCCGCCTCGCCCTGTTTCTCACGGCCAGCATCGAACGCGGCACGCGCTGGATGCTGCTCGAGCGCAACCGGCCGGATATTTGGCGACAGGCCCGGGCGCAGGTTGAATCCTTCCTCGCAGGACTCCATGGCGAGGGTGCCTTCGCAGGCCACGACCCGCACGAGAGCTACTTCGTCATCTGCGATCACCGGTTGAACAGCCCGGAGAGTATCGCTGCCGGCCGCGTGAGCCTGTTGTTCGGATTTGCCGCGATGCGGCCAGGGGAGTTCCACACCTTCCTGGTGACGCATCAGCCGGGCGGGAGCCGCGTGCGCCAGGTGACGGTGAATCGTCTAACGATCTCCGCGCGCAACGTGGAGGTGGAAATCGAGACGGCGGTGCTGAGAGGCCTGGTTGCCCTGGCCTGAAGGGCGGGCCAGCGCGCCTCACGCCACGCGCGGCGACACGTACATCGTGATCACCGCGCGCACTACCTCGGTGCCCGCGACATCGGTCACCGACACCGGCACCTCAATGTCCTGCGCGCCGCCCCAGGAGCGGTTCGCGATCAGCGCCGTGGCCGTGACGTCGGATCCGGCTTTCCGCAGGTACTGGATAGTCATCCCGCGCGGCAGCCAGCGCATGGAAGCCGGCACTGTTACTTCGGTAACGAGGCCCGCCGCGAGTTCGCACAGATTGCCGATCGCGAGCGCGTGTACCGTGCGGATGTGATTTTCGACGCGACGGCGCTTGCGCATCGAGACGCTGCAGCGGCCCGGTTCGAGAACGTGGAACGCGGGAGCGATGGTCGCGAAATACGGAGCGCGGCGGCAGACCACCCGCGCGAACAGCCAGCGGCCGAATCGCGAACCCTGCAGGCGCCGCCACGAACGCAGCGCCGTGCCCGGCGAGTCATGCGGCCGCGAGGCCGCAGCCGGATCGGATCGTGCAGCGTCCATTGCCGGCCTCATTCTGCGCGCCGGCCATAGCCGCCGCCACCCGGCGTGAGCACCTCGAGGGTATCGCCCGCGCGCAGTTCGAAGATCGCGCAGGCGTCGAGCTCGGTCACGGCGCCGTCGGCGCGCACGAGCCGCGTGCGGCCGGCTGCGCCAGGCTCGCCGCCGTCCAGACCGAAGGGTACCGTGCGCCGCCGGTTCGCGAGCATTGCTCCCGACAGTGCCGCGCGGAACTCGATGCGGCGGATCGCGCCGTCGCCGCCGCGATGCCGTCCCGCGCCGCCCGAACCGCGGCGAATGGCGAATTCGCGCACCAGCACCGGATAGCGGCTCTCGAGGATCTCCGGATCCGTGATGCGCGAATTGGTCATGTGCGTCTGCACCGCCGCGCAACCGTCGAAGCCCGGGCCGGCGCCCGCACCGCCCGCGATCGTCTCGTAGTACTGCAGGCGCTCGTCGCCGAACGTCAGATTGTTCATGGTGCCCTGGGACGCGGCCAGCACCCCGAGCGCGGCGTACAAGGCGTCGACGATGCACTGCGACGTCTCGACGTTGCCGGCCACGACGGCCGCCGGCGGCGCCGGGTCGAGCATCGATCCGCCCGGAATGACGAGCTCGAGCGGCTCGAGGCAGCCTTCGTTGAGCGGTATCGGGCGCTCGACCAGCGTGCGGAA
>JBAVOB010000099.1:0-4129 GCA_049691655.1 Steroidobacteraceae bacterium
GGCATGCAAGAACCAGAGGATCGCGCCCCGCGCCTGCGCGGCACCCTGCCGAAGCTGCGCCCCGCGGCCCGGCTCGCCAGGAAGCCAGCGCGCGTCGTGGCGGCGGCAGATCGCCTCGGTCGCGGGGCTGGCAGCGCCATCGACGACGAGAATCTCTTCCGGCGGATCGCCGTCCGCTGCGAGCGTCCGCAGCAACGCCTCGAGCGCGGCATCATCCCGCAGCGTCGGCACGATCACCGACAGCAGCGGCCCCGGGGGCGCCGGCGTGTTCATCGCGTGCGCCTCAACCACCAGCGCAGCAGCCCGGCCGTGGCCGGCGTCAGGCGGCTGCGGTTCCATGCGTCCGCCATGCGGCGCAGGTATTCCGCACGCGTCGGGTACGGCAGCACCAGCGAACTCACCGCGCCGAGGCCGAGCCCGGCGCTCATCATCAGCACCAGCAAGGCGATCTGCTCGCCGGCATCCTTGCCGACGATCGTGGCGCCGAGGATCCTGTCCGTCCCCGCGGCGAGCAGGACTTCCGCAAAGCCGTCGCCCGCTGCATCCGTGCGGCCGCGATCAAGCTCGGCGAAATTCACACGCAAAGGCACGAATGCGTGTCCCGCCTGCTGCAGCGCGGCGCGCGTGTCGCCGACATGCGCTACTTCGGGCCGCGTATAGGTGCACCACGGAATCACCAGCCGGTCGGCGCGTGCGCGGCCGAGGAACAGCGCGTTGCGGACGACAATGCGCGCCTGCGCATCGGCGGCGTGGGTGAACTGCAGGCGCGAAGACACATCGCCGGCGGCGTAGATGTCCGGATGGGAGGTCTGCAGCCGCGCGTTCACCGTGATCCCGGTGCGCGCATCGAAGTGCACGCCCGCGCGCTCCAGCTCGAGGCCATCCACATTGCGCACGCGGCCGGCGGCGACCAGCACTTCGTCGACTTCCAGTAGCCGGGCGTCCGACAGCGTGAGTGCCTTGCGTCCCGACGCTGAGCGCGCGCCCGTCTTGACGCCCACGCCGAGATGCAGCCGCACCCCGTCCGCCTCGAGCGCGCGTGCAAGCACTGCGGCCGCATCCGGCTCATCGCTCGGCAACAGTCGCGGCTGCATCTCGATCAGGTCGACCTCCGTGCCGAGGCGCGCGAACGCCTGCGCGAGCTCGCACCCGATCGGCCCGCCGCCGAGCACCGCGAGGCGCGCGGGCTGGCTGCGCGGCGCAAACACCGTCTCATTGGTAAGCGGATCGAGTTCGCGCAAGCCGGGCACGGCAGGTATCAGCGGACGCGCGCCGGTGGCAATCAAGGTCTTGCGGGCCCGCAGCCGCAGTTCTCCGACGCGCACGGTGTGCGCATCCTCGAAACTCGCATCGCCGAGGAACACATGCACGCCCGCTGCCGCGTAGCGTTCGACGGAATCATGGTGCGCGATGGCCGCGCGAACGCGCCGCACTTCCGCGAAGGCTTCCGAGAACGGCCGGCCCGCCGAGGCCTGAGACAGCACCGTCTTCGATGGCACGCAACCGACGTTGAGACAATCCCCGCCCATCGCGTGCCGCTCCACCAGCGCTACGCGCGCACCGAGGCCCGCTGCTGCGATAGAGGCCACCAGGCCCGCAGGGCCGGCGCCGACGACGACCAGGTTGTAGCGATCCGCAGGCTCGGGGTTGCGATACCCTGAGGGAAAGACGAGCTCGCGCCACTCGCGCTCCGCCTCATCGGGCGCGGCGCTCACGGCATGCCACTCCCCGCGGCGGGCTCGACCGGAGCGCGATTGAGTTCCGCATCAAGATTGCGTCGGGCGATGCGCGTCACGAGCACCGTAACTACCAGGGTTGCTGCGAAACCGACGCCGAGCAGCCACCAGCGCCCCGCACCGAGGGGCACGTCACCCGAGATGGCCTGCGTGACGCTCGCCGCGACCGATCCGGCGTACACGTATAACAAGGTGGCGGGCAGCATGCCGACCCACGAGGCGAGGATGTAGGGCGTGGCGCGCACGCTGCTCACGCCATAGGCGTAATTGAGCAGCACGAACGGGAACGCCGGCGAGAGGCGCGTCAGCAGCACGATCCAGAATCCGCGCTGCGCCAGCGTCCGATCGAGAGCGCGGAATCGCGGCCAGCCGGCGATCTTCGCGCGCACCCAGTCGCGGGCGACCGTACGGCCAACGAAGAACGCCGCCGTCGCGCCGCCGACGCTCCCGAGCGAGACGAGCGCAGTGCCCTGGAACAGGCCGAAAATCGCGCCGGCGGCGAGCGTGAGAATGAGGCCCGGGATCACTGCGACAGTGGCGCCGATGTAGAGCGCGACGAAAATGACGGCTGACACGCGCCGGTGCGTGTCGATCCAGGAGAGCGCGGCACCGAGCGAACCTCTCATCGGCCATGCCAGCGCGAGCGCGGCGACCGCTGCGACCACGGTGATCGCGATGACCGCGCGCCGCTTCACCGCACCACCTTGCCAACGGCGCGCACTGCCCCGGGCACGGTGAGCGCGGCAATGAGTGCAACCAGGTTGCGCCGCGCCGGCCGGTCGTCCCCCGCGAGCATTGCGCGCGCATGGAGCAAGTCCGCCAGGTCATCGACATCGAAGGACGCCGGCAGCCATTCGGTCGAGTAGCCCGACGCACGGCAATTGCGATGCAATGCGGCGGCGAGACCAGCGGTACTCCAGGGCAAGGCTGCCAGCACCGGCCACGGCCGGCCTGCTCCCATCAGCGTTACACCGCCGTCGCGCGCCGGCCCGAGCACGACGTCGCAGCGCTCGAGCGCCGCGCGTGCCGCTTCCAGATAGGCCGGTGACAGCGCGGGCGCGTCGCTCCCGATGTAGAGCAGGCGATCGAGGCCGCGGGCGCGCAACCGCGCATCCACCGCCTGCAACCGTTCGCCGAGATTGCCGGCCGGTTGCGGCTCGACTTGCCCGCCCTCGAGCAGGCCGCGAGCCCATTCGGTCGCCGATGCCGCCGCCGGCGCGAGGATCACCTCGTGGCGCCAGCCGCGCGCGTCTTCCAGCACGCACGCGAGCAGTCCCTGGGCGACAGACAACGCGGCTTCGCGGCCGACTTCCCCGGCCAGCCGTTGCTTGCCCTGCCCCAGGGCCGGACGCCGCAGAAAGATCACGAGGGCCGTGCCGGTCATTGCCGCATTATGGACAGTTGGCACGGCCGATTCATTGTCCGTTCAGGCGCCGCGCGCTAAGTTCGGCGCCATGAAGAGCCTCCGCAGGATGGCGGTAGTCGCCGCCGGGCTCGCGCTCACGGCGCCTGCGTACGCCTTTCGTTGCGGCAACTATCTGGTTCATGAAGGCGACTCGCGCGGCGAGGTGGCCGCGAAGTGCGGCGAGCCGGCGGATGTTTCGCGCCGCACCATCCTGCGGGCGCCCATCTCCTGGTATTACGGCCGGCCGATCCAGGTCGGCAACGGGCTGGTCGAAATCCCCGTGGAGACCTGGATCTACAATCTCGGTCCCTACAGGCTGATGCGCCAGGTGAAATTCGAGGATGGTCTCGTCGTCGAGATCGAAACGCTCGGCTACGGCTACAATCCGTAGCTTGGTGACCACCGACCGGTTCCACATCCGCCCGATCCTGCCGCCCGACGATGCCTCGATGGCGGCGATCATCCGCGAGGTGATGCCGTCCTTCGGTGCGTGCGGGCCGGGATTTGCAATCAATGACCCCGAAGTGAACGCCCTGTGCGCGGCCTACGATGCGCCACGCTCGGCGTATTTCGTCGTCGAGCGCGACGCCCGGGTGCTCGGCGGTGGCGGCATTGCGCCGCTCGCGGGCAGTCCCTTCCATGTGTGCGAGCTGCGAAAAATGTACTTGCTGCCTGCGGCACGCGGCCAGGGGGCCGGCGCGCGGCTGCTGGAGTTGTGCCTGCGCGTTGCGCGTGGCTTCGGGTTCCGCGCCTGCTATCTCGAGACACTGACGGGAATGGACGACGCGCTGCGTCTCTACACGCGCAGCGGATTCCGCGCGCTCGCCGGCCCACTCGGGTCCACGGGTCACGGCGGCTGCGATCGTTACTACCTGCTCGAGCTCTAGCCGGTCACCACTGGTCGGCACCGACCGGCCGATCATGCGCCGCGGCGCTCGCTGCGATCGCGGGCCGGGCCTCCCTGGCGCCCCGGCCGGTGAGTCGCAAT
>JBAVOB010000100.1:0-35311 GCA_049691655.1 Steroidobacteraceae bacterium
GTACAGCAGGCGCTCGATCGGCTGGCAACCACCCACGATTCGCTCGCGACCGCCGCCGCGCGCGCCGACGCGGCGCGGGCCGCATTTCGCATCGCGAGCCGCAAGCGCGACGAAGGCATTATCAATCAAGTCGAATTCATCGACGCGCGCAACGCACTGACCAGCGCCGAGCTCAATCTCAACAGCACGCATTTCCAGCTGCTGTCGCGCCAGGCGGAACTCGATTACGCGACCGCGGCAGGGAATCTGCCGGCGGAGTTTGCCGCACGGTGAGGCACCCATGATTCATCCGCTCGCCGATCTTCATGACCGACGCAGGCCTGGCCGCACGGCGGCGTGGGCCGCCCTCGTACTTTCATTGGCGCTCGCCGGCTGCGCGAAACAGCCGCCGGACAGTGCGCCGCGGCCAACGCCCGTGCGAGTACAGACGGTGCTGACGGGCGCTTCGTCGCCGCCGATCTCTACCACCGGAGTCGTGGCAGCCAAGGACGAGATGCGCCTCGCCTTCAAGGTGGGTGGCGTCATCCGCCGCATCGCGGTGCAGGAAGGCGCCCGCGTGAAGAAAGGCGACCGCCTCGCCGAGATCGAGCTCACCGAGATCGGCTCGCAGGTCGAGCAGGCGCAGCAGCTTGCCGACAAGGCACGGCGTGACCTCGAGCGCGGCGAGCGACTGTACGCCGACCAGGTCATCGCGCTCGAGAAACTGCAGGACCTGCGCACCCAGGCCGCGATGCAGCGCGCCGCGCTCAGATCAGTCAATTTCAATCTCGGCTACGCGGTCATCACGGCGCCCCTCGACGGCGTCGTGCTGCGCAAGCTCGCCGAGGAACGCGAACTCGTGCCCGCCGGACAACCGGTGATCGTCGTGAGTGCGCGCGAGCGTGGCTACATCGTCCGCGCCGCCCTGTCAGACCGCGAGATCGTCCAGGTAAGGCTTGGCGACCCGGCGCAGATTCGCATGGATGCCTTCCCTGGCCAGGCCATTCCCGGCACGGTGACGGAGATCGCGAGCGCCGCGGACGAAAAGACCGGACTGTTCGCGGTCGAGATCAAGTTCGATACGCAGCCGATGCAGCTCGCGAGCGGGCTCGTCGCGAAGCTCGATCTCCAGCCCGCCTCCTCGCGGCTGGCTGCCCTCGCGTACGTACCGATCGCAAGCGTGGTCGAGGGCGATCACGATCGCGCCAGCGTTTTCGTCGTCAACGGCGATCACGTGCAGCGACGCGCGATCCGCGTCGCGTTCATCTCGCCCGCGGGCGTCGCGATCACCGAGGGGGTCGAACCTGGAGAGCGCGTCGTAACCGACGGCGCGCTGTACCTGGAGGACGGCGAGAGGATCGCCGTCGTGCACGACAGCAGTCAGGCGGTCGGGAGCCTTGCGGTGTCCGGAATCGGCTGATGAACCTGCTCGACTTTCCGATTCGCCGCTACCAGTTCACGCTGGTCGCGTTCCTGTGTCTCATCGTCATGGGCTGGTACGCGTTCATGACGGTGCCGCGCGAAGAAGATCCGTACTTCAAGATTCCAGCCGATCTGATCACGGTGCTCTACCCCGGCGCGGATCCGAAAGATCTCGAGCGGCTCGTGGCAAAGCCGATCGAGGACCGGCTGGCCGAGCTCGACGACATCAAGAAGATCGAGACCACGATCAACGATGGCGTCGCGGTCGTCGCGATCGAGTTTCTCGCCAGGGCCGATGCCGACAAAAAATATGACGAGGTGACGCGCGAAGTGAACGCGCTGCGCCCCACGTTGCCGAGTGATATCGCCCAGATCGAAATTCGCAGGGTGAGCCCGGGCCTGGTCAACATCGTCCAGATCGCGCTCGTCTCCGAAGATGCCCCGTACCCCGAACTGGAGGACTATGCACGCCAGCTGAAGGATGCGTTGAAATCGGTCGACGGCATCCGCACCGCCGAGACCTGGGCCTATCCGGCGCGCGAACTGCGCGTGCAGGTCGATCTGAAGCGCATGGCCGAGCTTCGGGTCACCGCCGGGCAGGTCATCAGTGCACTGCAGAGCGAAAACGCGAACATTCCCGCGGGCTTCATCGACATGGGTTCACGGAGCTTCAGCCTGAAGACCTCCGGCAGTTACGCCTCGCTCGACCAGGTGAGAGATACGGTCGTCGCGGCGGCCGGTGCGCGCATCGTCAGGGCGCGTGACATCGCCAAGATCAGCTGGCAGACCCGGCCGTTCAGTTACATCGGTCGCTACAACGGCAAGCGCGCCGTGTTCGTGACGGCGAATCAGAAGGATGGCTACAACACGCTCAAGGTAAACGAGGGCATCGAGCGCACCCTGCAGCGGTATCGAAGCGCGCTGCCCAAGCGCATCAGGCTCGAGCTCGGCTTCGATCAGGCGAGAAACGTGGGCGCGCGCCTCGACCGCCTGTACACGGACTTCGGTATCGCGATCGCGCTCGTGCTGCTGACGCTCCTGCCGCTCGGCCTGCGGGCCGCCGGTATCGTGATGATCTCCATCCCGCTGTCGCTCGCTTTCGGGCTGAGTGCGCTGTATTTTCTCGGCTACTCGCTCAATCAACTCTCGATCGCCGGATTCGTCGTCGCGCTCGGCCTGCTGGTCGACGATTCGATCGTCGTCACGGAGAACATCGCGCGTCACCTGCGGCTTGGCCTGCCGCGCACGGCAGCGGCGCTCGCCGGCACCCGACAGATCTTCGTTGCCATCCTCGGCTGCACGGCAACGCTGGTCTTCGCGTTCCTGCCGCTGCTCGCCTTACCCGGAACTTCGGGCCGGTTCATCGCCGTGCTGCCGACTGCGGTGCTCTCGACGATTCTCGGCTCGCTCCTCGTCGCGCTCCTCATCATTCCGTTTCTCGCGAGCCGGGTGCTCTCGGAGCATGACGATCCGCATGGCAATCGCCTGTTGCAGCGGTTGATGGGCGCGATTCATCGTTATTACCGTCCGGCGCTGCGCTACTGTCTCGCGCGCCCAAAGGCGACGGTGGCCGTCGCGCTCGGGGGGTCGCTGCTGCTCTCCGCGCTCCTCGTGCCGATCCTCGGCAGCAGTCTCTTCCCGACCGCGGACACGCCGCAGTTCATCGTCACGGTGCAGGGGCCGAACGGGACGAGCCTCGCCGAGACCGATCGCGGACTGCGTTTCGTCGAGGAGAAACTCGGGAAGATGCCGGAGGTCGCGAGCTGGTTCACCAGTGTCGGGCATGGCAATCCGCTCATTTATTACAACCACATCATGAAGCGCGACGCCACGAACATCGGCGAGATCTTCGTGCAGCTGAAGGAGTACGACACGCGACGCACTCCGGCGATGCTCGACCGACTGCGCCGCGCGCTGGAGGGTTACCCTTCGGCGCGGATCTACGTCAAGGAGTTCGTGAACGGACCGCCCATCACGGCGCCGATCGCCGTGCGCGTGGTCGGCGACGACCTGAATGTGATCGAACAGCTCGCTGCCCGGGTCGAGAAACTGATCGAGGAAACGCCTGGCACGCGCGACGTGCAGAATCCGCTCAAGATCTCGCGCACCAATCTCAAGCTGAACGTCGACAGCCAGAAAGCGAGCCTGCTCGGCGTTCCGACGGTCGACTTCGACCGCGCGGTGCGGCTGAGCGTCTCCGGCGTCCCGGTCGGCACCTTCAAGGATCCGACCGGCGAGCAATACGACATCGTCGTGCGTACGCCCGTCGGCGATCGCGCGGACCTCTCGACCCTCGGCGAAGTGCGCGTGCCGTCACTCTCGGGTGCGACGCTGCCGCTGTCGCAGCTTGCCACGCTCGAATTCGAGAAGGCGCCGACGGTCATCCAGCGCTATGACCGCGCGCGCTCCGTGACGATCAACGCCGAGGTGGTGCGTGGCAAGAACACCGCGAAAGTCACGGCGGCGGTGGTGAAGCGGCTCAACGCCTTGAGCTGGCCGCGCGGCTACCGCTACGTGCTTGGCGGTGAAGCCCAGACGGGCGCGGAATCCTTCAGCGGCGTCGGCGCGGCCATCGTGGTCGCACTGCTCGGAATTTTTGCGATCCTGGTGCTCGAATTCGGCAACTTCAAGTCGACGCTCATCGTGCTCACGGTCGTACCGCTCGGGATATTCGGGGGCCTGCTGATGCTGCTGCTCACCGGAAATTCCATTTCGTTCACCGCCAGCATCGGCTTCGTCGCGCTCATAGGGATCGAGATCAAGAATTCCATCCTGCTGGTCGATTTCACCAACCAGCTACGGGAGCAGGGTGTCGCGATCGATGCCGCCATCGAGCAGGCCGGCGAGGTGCGCTTCCTGCCCATCCTGCTCACGTCCGCCACCGCCACCGGCGGACTGCTCCCGCTTGCGGTGCAGAACATCGGCCTGTATTCGCCGATGGCGTGGGTGATCATCGGCGGGCTCATCACATCGACCTTCCTCGCGCGACTCGTGACGCCGGTGATGTACAAGCTCATGCCCCCCGTGATTCACGTGCAGCCAGCGCCCGTGCCGCACGCGATCGCCGCGCCCGCGCTGCACGCGTGAACGCGCGTGAACCAGCGCGCGGCTAGAATGCCGTCATGGCTCTGAATCCGGCGGCAGCGTTTCTCGATTACGCAACGGTGAGCGCGAACGATCTGGAGCCCGCGGCGCTGAAGCGCCTGCTGCCCGATATCGTGTTCTACGATCGCACGCCGCCCGAGCAGGTTGCGGCGCGGGTCTCCAGCTGCGAAATCGTCCTCGGCAACAAGGCGCGTTTCACGCGCGAGGTGCTCGCAGCGAGTCCGCGCCTGCGACTCATCATCCTGGCCGCGACGGGAACCGACAACGTGGACCTCGAGGCTGCCCGGGGCCGCGGTGTTGCGGTGTGTAACATCCGCGACTACTGCACGCCTTCGGTGGTGCAGTACGTCCTCGGCGTGATTCTCGCGTTGACGCACCGCCTGCAGGACTACTCGCGCCTCGCGACCGACGGCTCTTGGGGCGCGAGTCCGCAGTTTACGCTGCTCAGCTTGCCGATCCGCGAGCTGCGCGGACGCGCGCTCGGGGTCGTCGGCTGGGGCGCGCTCGGCAGGGCCACGGCCCGCGCGGCCGAGACCGCACTCGGTATGCGCGTGCTGGTCGCGAACCGCGAAGGCGGTGAACGCGTGCCGGGGCGCGTGGACCTGCGCGAGTTGTTACCGCGGGTCGATGTGCTCACGCTGCACTGTCCGCTGACGGCTGCAACGCGTGGCCTGATCGGACGGGAGGAGCTTGCGCTCCTGAAGCCGGATGCCATGATCATCAACACCGCTCGCGGAGCACTCATCGATGAGCAGGCGCTCGCCGACGCTCTGCGCGCGGGTCGCCTGGGCGGAGCGGCGGTCGACGTGTTGAGCGAGGAACCGCCAGTCCACGGCAATCCGCTCCTCGACCCCGGCATCCCCAACCTGCTCGTCACGCCGCACGTCGCCTGGGCAGCCCGAGAATCGAGGCAGCGCTGCCTGGACGAAATGGCATTGAATATCGACGACTTCCTGCGTGGCGGCCGGCGCGGCCGAGTGGTTTGATTTGCCTCGATTTTGAGATCGGCAGAACTCCGTTAAGAAAGCTTAACCCGCGCGTAAGTCGCGCGACATGCGTCCACCGCTAGAGTGGCGGCGCGCTGCGGTCTCCGCAGTCTCTTTCGATCACCCACCTTATTGAGGAATGCATCATGAAGATTGTCCCGATGATTGCCATTGCCGGCCTGCTCGCCTCCGCCGCGGCGTTCGCCGCCGAGACCCCGACCCCCGCGCCGGCCGCCACCACCCCGGCAGCCGAAAAGCCCGATGCTGGCATGGCCAGGCACGCCTCCGGCAAGCACTGCCGCAAAGAGGCCAAAGAGAAGAACCTGACCGGCAAGGAACGCGCTGAGTTCATCAAGAACTGCCGCGCTGCCAAGAACTAGACCGTGATCGCGGCGGTTTTGGATCGCCGCGTTTGAGGTCAATGGAGAAGTCGAGCATGAAATTCCGTAACTTCGCGTTTGCAACCGTGCTCGCCTGTGCGGCGCCGGCGTTTGCGCAGACGAGCCCGGCTGCGGCTCCAGTGACCGCCAAGCCGCCGGCGACGGCCGCCGCGGCACCGACGGCCCAGCAGAACAAGATGAAGACCTGTCAGGCGGACGCTACCGCCAAGAACCTGAAGGGTTCGCAGCGGCAGAGCTTCGTCAATGACTGCCTCAAGGCCAAGCCGGCTGCCGTGGCATCTACTGCAAATCCCCAGCAGCTGAGGATGAAAACCTGCCAGGCCGATGCCACGGCGAAAGGTCTCAAGGGTGCTGCGCGCCAGGCGTTCGTCGGTGATTGTCTGAAGACGCACTGACGAGTGGCCTGCATTGAACCAGCGCTTCGGCCATCCGGCCGAAGCGCTTTTTTTTTGCGCGTCAGCCGATCGCCGGCAGGTCGCAAACGGCGCGCAACCCGGGTGCATTGTCCTCGAGCACCAGGCGGCCGCCATGCAGCCTGGCGATCGCCGCGGCGAGACTCAGGCCGAGTCCCGACCCGGGCTGCGTCGCATCGCGTTCCAGACGCTCAAACGGCTGCAGGACGCGCTCCCGGTCCGCCTCCGGGATGCCCGGCCCGTCGTCTGCGACTTCGAGGTGAATTGTGCCGTCCGCGCGCGTGACGGCGAGCGTAATGCGGCCACCCGCCGGCACGTACTTGAGCGCGTTCTCGAGGAGATTGACCACGAGTTGCGCGAGCAGCTGCCGGTTGCCGCGAATGCGCAATCCGCGCTCGTCCGAGCGCATGCTGATCTGCAGCTGCTTCTCGCGTCCTTCCGGCTCATACAGCTCCACGAGCTCGCGCACCAGCACGTTCAGGTCCACCGGCGCGGACTCCACCTGCACCGAACTCGAATCCGCCTGAGCGATCTGCATCAGCGTCGTCAGCGTGCGCTGCACGCGTTCCACGTCCACCAGGGTTGCCTGCATCGCATCGCGCAGCGCTGTCGAGGGCGAGGTGTCCGCCAGCGCCTGTTCGAGCCTCATCCGCACGCGATGCAGCGGAGCGCGCAGATCATGCGCGGTGCTGTCGAACGTGACGCGCAGCGTGCCCGACTGCTGCTCCAGGCGGTCGAGCATGCGATTGACCGCCTGCGAAAGATGATCGAATTCGTTGGCCGTGCTATAGACCGGCAGGCGCCGCGCGAGATCGCCGGCGATGATGCTCTCGCAGGCCTGCGCGACCCGGTTCACGCGCGCCCGCAAGCGCCGCGCGTAACCGTACCCGATGCCGGCGGCGAGCAGGGTAGTCAGGCCGATTCCCCAGAAGATCGCGGCGCGAAAGCTGGAAAAGAAGCGCCGCTGCTGGTTCAGGTCGGTGCCGACCAGCAGGATGTAACCATTTCCAAGTTCAAAAATTCCGGCGCGGACCGGATGATCCACCGTACCCTGCCGTTCGGTGCGCGCCAGGATCTCGAATTCGACCCACTTGTCGGCCGGTCGTTCTGCAAAAGGCCACGCGGTCAGGTTGCCGCCTAGCCGCTCGAGCGAAGCGTCGGTCAGCAGGTACACGGCGCCGAGACGGCCCCAGCTGTCGCTACGCAGTTGCAGCGCGCCGAGCAGCTCCGGCAGGCCACCGAGCTCGAACGCATTGCGCAGACCTTCGAGATCGGCCTGGATCAACTGGTCGGTCTCGAGCTCGAGTTCGTGCCGCGTCAGCAGGTAGCTCGCGCCGAGCAGCAGCGAGACGCCTGCCGCGAATACGAGCAGGTAGAGAGCGGTGAGGCGCGTCGCGGCGGCGGTCAACGGGCCGAGGGATTTCGTCATGGGCTTCGGCCATCAACCGTCGTCGCGCAGGGCGTAACCCGATCCGCGCACGGTGTGAATCAGCGCCTTGTCGAAGCCGCGATCCACCGCGTGGCGCAGGCGACTCATGTGCACGTCGATGAGATTGGTCTGCGGATCGAAGTGCAGGTCCCAGACGCCCTCCAACAACATCGTGCGCGTCACGACCTGCCCTGCGTGACGCATCAGGAATTCCAGCAGCTGGAATTCCCTGGCGGTGAGATCGATCTCGCGTCCGCCGCGCGTCGCCCGCCGCGCGAGCAGATCCAGTTCGAGATCCGCGACCTTGAGGCGCGTCAGGGCCACGGTTGCGGGCTGGCGTCGCAGCAGCGCTTCGACACGCGCGAGCAACTCCGAGAACGCAAACGGCTTGGTGAGATAGTCGTCGCCCCCAGCGCGCAGCCCGCGGACGCGGTCGTCGACGGTACCCAGTGCGCTCAGGATCAGCACGGGCGTGGTAATGCCCTGTTGGCGCACGCGCGTCACGACGGTCAGGCCGTCGATACCTGGGAGCATACGATCCGCAATGATGAGGTCGTACCGTCCCTCGGACGCACGGAACAGCCCGTCACGCCCATCCGGCGCCAGCTCGCAGGTGTAGCCGCTTTCGCGCAATCCCTTCTCGAGATAATGCGCCGCCTCGGGATCGTCTTCGATGATCAGAACGTGCACCGCTATTCCTTCGCCCCCGTTCCCGCGGACCGAGCGGCCGTCAAGGATAGCTCAACGCGACCGCGTGGCCGAGCGGGCGGCCGCGATCGATGCGAGCACGACGATGCCACCGACGACCTGAATCATCGCGAGCGATTCTCCCAGCCACCAGCGCGCATACGCCGCTGCCGCGACGGGCTGCAGGTAGAGCGCCACCGAGCTGAAGGTGGCCGGCAGATGCGCGAGCGCGAAGGCAATCAGACCCTGCCCCAGCACCTGCGCCAACACTGCCAGGCCGGCCAGCAGCCACCAGCCCGAGGACGTGTCCGGCTGGAATTTCTGCGTGAGCGCGATCGGCAGCAGCAACAGCGCGACGATGAGCGTCGTCCACAGCATGACGGCGCCCGTGCCGTGCCTCACGCGCAACCGTGATATGACGACGATATAGCCTGCGTAGAACACCGCCGTAATGACGCCCAGCAGATCGCCGTTCAATGACATGGTGGCGGATGATTGCAGCGCAAGCTTTGGGCTGACGATCAGGACGACGCCCGTGAAGGCGAGCAGCAGGGCCGCCGTGAACTGCCGCGACGGACGCTCGCGATAGAGCCACCATGCGGCGAGCGTCACGAAGATCGGCGCCAGGTTTGCCTCGAGGGTTGCAGCCGCCACCGAAGTCTTGAGGAGCGACCAGTGCCAGAAGTACAGGTCGCCGGCGAAGAAAAAACCCGCGAGCGCGAATCGTGCGTCGAATCCGCGCGCACCACCCGCTGCAGCCACCACCGGAACGGCACCCGCCCGCCGCTCGAGGAGCGCCCACGCGGCGAGGAACGGCAGCGCCAGCGCGGCGCGCCAGAACCCCGTCGCTGTCGGCCCGGTCTGCGACAGGCGGACGAAGATTCCGGCCGTCGCGATCGAAAGTGCACCGAGCAGCAACGCGGCGAGGGCAATGAACCCGCTCGCCCGCGAGCGGCCGGGCGCCGGGTTCACGCGCACCACGTGAACAGCGCAATCGCGACGATGAGTCCCAACAATGGAATCACGACCGTCAGCATGCCGACTGCCGGATAGGCATCACGGTAGCTCTCGCGGCAGATCATGCGCAGTGTCGTAACGACATAGCCGTTGTGAGGAAGACTTTCGAGCCCGCCCGACGCGATCGAGACGATGCGATGCAGCGCATCCGGGTTCACGTGCTGCGCAAGATAGTGCGGGGCGATCACCGGCAGCGCGATCGCCTGCCCTCCCGACGCCGAACCGGTCAGGCCAGCGATGACCGTCACGGCGACGGCGGCTCCGATCAGTGGACTGCCCGGAAGGCTCGTCATGAACCCGACTGCCTGCGCAAATGCGGGCGTTAGCTTGGCAACTCCGCCGAAGCCAACGACGGCTGAGGTGTTCGCGAGCGCGAGCATCGCGCCCGCCGCGCCCGCGGTCACCGCGCCCGGCAGGTCGCGAAGGAAGCGCCATTGCGTCGCCAGCACGAGGAGGATCCCGGCGACGAGTGCGACGATCAGCGCGGATTCCGCCAACCGTGGCGCGAGCGCCAGAAAAATCCCCACGACGGCAACCAGCGGCAACAGGGCCACGAGATGATGCGGCAACTCGCGGGCATCGGCCGGAGGATCGCTCGCGCGAGCCTCGAAATGCTCTCCTCGGGCCCGGGCCCGGTTAACGGCACGTTCGAGCCACCAGAACCCGAGCGACGCCATCAACAGCGCGACCACGAGGCTGACCCGCCACCCGGCGGTCGGCGTTGTGCCGAAGAACTTCATCGGGATCAGATTCTGGATCTCCGGCGATCCCGCCGAGGTCATCGTGAACGTAATCGACCCGAAGGCCAGCGCGGCTGGCAGGAAGCGCCGCGGAACATCCGCTTCGCGCAGCAACGACAAGGCAAGCGGATAAACCGCGAAGGCGACGGTGAAGACGCTCACGCCTCCGTAGGTGAGCGCCGCGCAGGCGAGCACCACGGCTCGCACCGCGTGCTTGGCACCCGCCCGGTTGATGATCCAGCGCGCGACGCTGGCCGCAGAGCCGGCGGCCTCCATCACCTTGCCGAAAATGGCGCCGAGCAGGAACAGAAAGAACCACGCGGTGATGAATCGCGTGAATTCGCCCAGGTACGCGGTGGTATAGACCGGCTGGTCGCCGGTCGCGGGTGACGGAAACAGCACGAATCCGCTGGTCACGGCCACCAGCAGGGCGCACAGCGGCGCGGCGATGAGCAGATCCACGCCGCGCACCGTCAGGACAATGAGCAGTACCAGTCCGAGGAGCAGGCCTATGTCGCTGACGGCGGACATGAGCGGCGAAGCCTAGCGACGGGATGGTGGCCGCGCAATGCTCTGGCATAATCGGACGCGCAGATTCCAGGATGCAATTGATGCCGCCGCAGCCGCCGCCTCCTGCGCCGCCAGCGGCGCATGTCACGCCTTACGACCGCCTGAACTGGTCCGCGGAGACCGCGGAGCGGCTGCTCATCAGCGGCGAGCAGCGGCGCGATCTCATCGCGTATTTCGGCGCGGCCGAGTACGGGCAGCTGTCGCGTCTCGCGCGTAGGCTCGCGGGACAGCAAGCTCCCGCCGCCAATCGCGTATACATCCTGCCGGGGATCATGGGCTCGACGCTCGGCCTGCGCCGCACAGCCCCGCTTCCCGCCGATGTCATCTGGGTCGACCCGATCGATATCACGCTCGGCCGCATCACGGCACTGCACCTGACGCCCGAATCGAAAATCGTCCCGCTCGGTGTACTGCTCTATAACTACATGCACCTGCGATTGCGCATGCGTGCCGCCGGCTTCGACGCGATCTTTCACGACTACGACTGGCGGCTCGGCGTCGATGTGCTCGGCGCACAGCTCGCCGCGCGCGTGCTGCGGGATCCCGCGCCGCGCATCGCGCTCGTCGCCCATAGTATGGGCGGCCTGGTGGCTCGCGCGGCGCTCGTGCATCGCGGCATGGAGAAAATCTCGCGCCTCGTGATGCTCGGGACGCCCAACAACGGTTCCTTCGCGCCCGTTCAGACCTTGCGCGGCACCTATCCGGTGGTGAGGCGCATTGCCATGCTCGACCGCCGTCACTCTCCCGAGCAACTCGCCCGGCGGATCTTCTGCGGGTTCACAAGCCTCTACCACATGCTACCGGCACCGGATCGCACCGCCGGGCTCGACCTGTTCGACCTCGCAAGTTGGCCGGCGCGCGGACCGCGGCCCGCCGCCCATGGCCTCGCCGCGGCGCGCGGCGTGCGAGCGGCGCTCGCAGCGCCCGACGAGCGGTTTCGGCAGATCGTCGGTACCGGTGAGCGCACCGTCACGGGTGTCGAGCTCGGCGCGCATGGCTTTCGTTACCGCATGACGACCGCAGGCGATGGAACGGTGCCGCTCGCGCTCGCCTTGCTAAATGGCGTGCCAGCGCGATTTACGGCCGTCGCGCACAGCGATCTGCCGAAGCACAGTGCGGTGATCGCTGCCGTCTGCGACCTGGTTGCGACCGGCGCGACCCGGAGGCTGGACGCAAGGCCCCGGGTGCAACGAGCAGCCACGCAGACGATCACGGATGCCGACCTGCGGCGCATGCTGCGCACGAAAATCGACTGGGCGGGCCTGACGGCGGATGAGCGGCGGCGCTTTCTCGATCGCCTGAACGAAATTCCTGTCATGTCCCCGCGACGCACGCGCCGCGTCCGCGCCGCCGCGGACCGCGTTGCACGGCGGACGTCACGCGCTGGGACGAAGCGCTAGTCGCATCTCATCCAGCGTAGCGCGACGCTCACAGCAAGGCGGGATCCGCTTCCACGACGCTCATCGCGCCGCTCTTGATGGTCTTCGCCAACGCGAGTGTACCGGGCAGCAGGTGCTCGGCGTAAAAGCGCGCGGTCTGCAGCTTCGCGTTGTAGAAATCACGTTCGGTGGAGCCTGCCGCAAGCCGCTGCGATGCGACGGCCGCGGCCTTCGCCATTAACCAGCCACCGAAGGCCATTCCGGCAAGTCGGAGGAACGGCACCGCGACCGCGAGCCCGCGCTCCGGCGCGGCGCTGAGCGCCTCGAGAAGTACGCCGGTTGCATCGCCCAGTTGCTGCACCGCATCGAGAGCCGCCGACCTCACCGACCCCGCGACGCCAGCACGCGGGAGTGAATCGAGTTCCCGCGACATCTCGCCGATGAAGGCGGCCAGCGCGGCGCCGCGGTCACGGCCGATCTTGCGGCCGATGAAGTCATTGGCCTGAATTCCGGTCGTGCCCTCATAGATCGTCGTGATGCGCACGTCGCGATAATCCTGTGCCGCGCCCGTCTCTTCGATATAGCCCATTCCCCCGTGCACCTGCACGCCGAGCGACGCGACCTCGATTCCGAGTTCCGTCGACCAGGCCTTCACCACCGGGATCAGCAGATCCCCGCGAGCCTGCGCCATCTCGCGCGCCGCTGCGTCCGGGTGTTCTGCGGCGAGATCCAGCTGGTGCGCGGCATGGAGTGCCAGCGAACGCGCCGCCTCGGTGTAGGCGCGCATCGTGAGCAGCATGCGTTTCACGTCGGGGTGATAGGCGATCGGCCGCGGCCCCGCCCCGGCGCCGCCGGCCGGTTTTCCCTGGATGCGCGTGCGCGCCCATTCCAGCGCCCGCTGATAGGCGCGCTCCGACACGGCATAGCCTTCGAGGCCGACCGACAACCGCGCCGCGTTCATCATCACGAACATGTATTCCAGTCCCCGATTGGCTTCGCCGACCAGGTAGCCGACTGCACCGTTCTTGTCGCCGTACGCGAGCACGCAGGTCGGGCTCGCATGAATACCGAGCTTGTGCTCGATGGACACACTGCGCACTTCGTTCGGCTCGCCGAGGCTCCCATCGGCATTGACCAGGCGCTTCGGCACGATGAACAGCGAGATGCCGCGCGTACCGGGCGGCGCACCGTCGATGCGCGCCAGCACCATGTGAATGATGTTCGGCGTGTAGTCGTGATCGCCGTAGGTGATGAAAATCTTCTGGCCGAAGAGGCGGAAGTGATCGCCTTCCGGCACCGCACGCGTGCGAATCAGCCCGAGATCCGAGCCAGCCTGTGGCTCGGTGAGGTTCATCGTCCCGGTCCACTCGCCGCTGATCATCGTGCGCAGGTAGCGCTCCTTCTGTTCATCCGACCCCATATGCAGGATTGCCTCGATCGCGCCCTGTGTGAGCATCGGGCAGAGCTTGAACGCGAGGTTCGAGGCGGCCCACAACTCCTCAACCGCGACACCGAGGGCGTACGGGACGTGTTGGCCACCGTATTCGGACGGGGCGCGCAGCTGGGTCCAGCCACCGGCCACGAACCGTCGGTAGGCGTCTTTGAACGCTGGAGGCATGCGCACGCCCTCGGGAGTCCACCGAGCGCCTTCGATATCTCCCGGTCGACTGATGGGATCGAGCACTTGTTCGGCGAACTTGGCGGCTTCTGTCAGGATCGTGTCGGCATCTTCCTTGGAATAGTCGGAATACGACGGCATCACGCGAATAGCGCTTTCTCCAAGCAGCTCATGCAGTTGGAATCGCAGCTCACGAAGCGGGGCTCGATACATCCGGGAATCCTCGTTCCAGCGCTCGGTTCTAGACGCCGGCCAGCGCCGGCACGACATTCGCCGCCAGGAAGTCGACGAACACCTGCACACGGTCATCGCCGGCCAGGGAGCGGTGATACACGGCGTGCAGCGCCCCGCCCTGCGGCGCACGCCATTCGGTCAGTACCCGGCGTAGCTTGCCGCCGATGAGCCCCTGCCGGCACAGGAATTCGGGCAACAGCGCGATACCGAGTCCCGCCGCCGCCGCGGCATGGATCACCGCCGGGTCGTTGATCGCGAGCTTCGGAACGACGCGCACCTCGGCGCGCCGTGAGCCGCGCTCGAGCAGCAGCCGGCACTCGCCGGTCGTGCCCGAGGGCACGAGCAAGGCGTGGCGGGCCAGATCATCAGGTTGTTGCGGCTCACCGTGCTGCCCCAGGTACTGGGGCGTCGCGCAGAAGACCGCCGGCGGTTCGCCGAGCAGACGCGAGGTGAGGCGCGCATCCTCTGGCGCCGTCGGGCGGACCGCGACATCCCAGTCGGCAAGATCGTCATCGCGGACCGCGGCCAGGCGCACTTCCAGCGTGCGATCGGGAAAGCTTTCGAGGAAGCGCGGCACGAGCGGCGTCAGCAGCACGCGGCCGAGCGCAGTGTCGGCTGCCACGCGCAGCGGCCCGCCGTGGCGCTCGGTCAGCTTGCCCGCCCGCACGCGCGCATCGTCCGTCGCGGCGGCGATGCGTTGCGCGCTCTCCAGGATCTGGCGGCCCACCTCGGTCACCTCGATTCGGCGCGTCGTGCGCTTCAACAGCTGCAAACCGAGTTCGTCTTCGAGCGCTGCGAGCGCGCGGCTCACTGCTGCTTTCGGCACTCCCACGGCGCGCGCCGCGGCGGAAAAACCGTTGAGCGCGACGATCCGCGCATAGATCTCCAGATGGGCCGCTGTCCACAATTGGTTCATATTGCTTGCCCCTGAGGTCTGACAGAGCGCCATTGTTTCACCAAGGAACCGGTGGCGTCGAGCCCCCTTTATTCGCCGCGTCTCTGGAACGCATACAATCGCGCGCTCCTCCACAGTCTGAAGGCATTGAAAATGAAGATTTCCGTTCACGGCATGTCCGTTCAGCTCTTCATCACCGGGTTGACCAACCTCGCGGCGATCCTGCGCAAGGGAAAGGCGCATGCCGAGGCACGCAAGATCGAGGCCGGCGTCCTCGAGGGCTGGCGCCTCGCTCCGGACATGTTCAATTTCTGCCGCCAGGTGCAGCTCGCCTGCGATTTCGCCAAGAACAGTACCGCCCGACTTGCGGGCGTCGAACCGCCCAAGTTTCCCGATGAAGAGAAGACCTTCGACGAGCTGATCGCGCGGGTCGAGAAAACGATCGAGTACCTGCGCACCGTCAAGGCAGGCAGCGTCGACGGCAGCGAGGACCGGGATATCAAGGTGCCGTTACGCACGCGCACGCTCGAGATGAAAGGCCTGCCGTTCCTGCAGGACTGGGCACTGCCCAATTTCTATTTTCACGTCGTCGCGGCCTATACGCTGCTGCGGCACAACGGCGTCGAGATCGGCAAGAGCGACTATCTCGGCGGCGTCTGAGGGCAGGTCCGTCGGCTCGACACAGAGGGGGCTCGACGCCGCTGCCATCCGCCCCGGAATCGGGCCACCGGACAGACCGGCATTTGACAGATTCGCGGCGCGACATAACGCCCGTGCGATCGAACGTAGTGCGAAGCAAGGCACGCCGCGGAAAAACGCCGGCCGCACAGCCGGCATTGCGGGACCGGGTTCACGGCCCGTCGAGCCTGTTTCTGCGACAGTGACACTTGGGTGTCATTAGGCCCCGATTGCGCGTTCCAGGGGGAACCACTGCTCATGTCGGAAGCTGCGCTCGCGCTCGACCCGGAGGCTGCTTCACCCGCGGACATCGCGAATGAGCTGCGCAGCGCGCTGCCAGCGACGCGCATACGTTCGCTCTCCCTGCACGATAGCAATGGCGATGCCATCTGGCTGAGCGCCGGCGCAATCGGCCCGGACGAACACGGCGCGATCCTCGCCGCCATGACCCAGTGCAGCCTGAATCCCAAGTGCCCAGGCATCGGCCGCCGCCTCGGGGGCCGTACGGCGCTGGTTCTCGCGGCGCGGAATGTCGCCGGGGATGTCTGCGGGGCCGCGCTGATCATGATCGACGGCAAGGCCGGCACGCCCGCGCTGCGCCAGTGCCTCACCTCCCCGGTGGTGCGCGCAGCCCTCGCCAAGCTTGCCACTCAGCTCGAGCCGCGCTCAGCGCGGGATTCAACCATGCCCGAATTCAGGGCAGTGCCTGCTCAGGCTGCGACCGCGTCCACGGTCAATGCAGTTGCAGTGCCCCCGCCCCCGCCATCACCCGAGAGCGATGCGGACGCGCTCAACGACGTGCCGATCGATCTCGATGGCGAAGCGACGATGATTGCGCCACCGCCCGAGACTCGTGATCTCACACTCGTGGTGCAGCAGCTGCTTAAGCTGCGCTCCGGTGGCCGCACGCAACGTTTCGAAGTGCTGGTGCGATCCCGCAGCGAACCGACCCGCGAAGCTGCGCCCACGACCCTGATCCAGGCCCTCACTGCGCGGAATGCGTCGTCGGCGATCGACCGTTTCGTCCTGACCGAGCTCGTCACGTGGCTCGGCGCACATCGCGAGATCTGGGACGCGACGCCGTCGAGTTTCACGGTGAACCTGTCGAGCGGCACCGTACGGGAACCCTTGTTCCTGCGCTTCGCCGCGACGCTGTTCGAGGAGCACAAGGTGAGCCCCAGCGTGGTGGGATTCGAGATCCCGGAGCGTGCGTTCATCGAAGCGCAAGCCGACGTGCGCGAATTTATCGACAGTTGCGAGAAGCTCGGCTGCTTCATCGCGATCGATGACTTCACGATGCACTCCTCGGCGGTGCCCTACCTCGCATCCCCCGCGCTGCGCATCGTGAAGATCGATCCGAAACTCACCTCGGCTGCCATGACGGACAAGCTCTCGCAGGCGCTGATCATCGCCATCTCGCAGGCTGCCAAGGTACTCGGCGTACACGGCGTCGCCAAGCGCATCGATTCCACGATGGCACGCCAATGGCTCACCGCGATCGGCATCGATTTCGCGCAAGGATTCGCGCTGGAGCGGCCCCAGACGCTCGACGCCCTGCTGACGGAAACCCGGCGTACCCAGGCGAAGAAAAGCTGAACTGCCGAGCGGTCAGGCGGCGCGGACCGCGGCCCGCGCGATTCAGTCCCCGGCGACCTTATCGAGCCCCGACGCCTCGCCCAGACCTGCGGGCGTGACCGGTCGGCGGAAATTCCCGGTACTCATCGTCGCGTATTCCGCCTGCTGGAAGTACACGCAGTTGCGCCCCTTCTGCTTGGCCGTATAGAGCGCTTCGTCGGCGAGCTGCACGAGCCCCTGCGGGCTGCGATCGAGCGAAGGCCGCACGCACGCGGCGCCGACGCTCACGGTCACAAACGGCGAGGCCTGCGCCTGCGGGTGATCGATCCTCAGGCGCTCGATGGCGCGCCGGATTTCCTCGCCCGTGGCCTGAGTACGCTCCGACCCCATCTGGTAGAGCACGACGACGAGTTCCTCGCCGCCGTAGCGCGCAGCCATGTCGAACGGCCGGCGCACCATCTTCTCGATCACCTGGCTGACGCGGCGCAGGCAATCGTCGCCGCGCTGATGACCGCACGCGTCGTTATAGGCCTTGAAGTGATCCAGATCGATCAACAGCAGGCCGATCGTGTCCTTGTCCCGGGCGGCCTGCCGCCACATGGACGCGAGATGATCGTCGAACGCCCGGCGATTCTTGAGTCCCGTCAGGCCGTCGCGCCAGGCCATCTCGCGCAACAGGCCCTGTTCCAGAAAGTGCCGGCGGTTCGTCACCTCGACGCTGTAGCTCGCCAGTGCGCCGACGCCGGCGAGGCCGAGAAGCGTCGCGAATAGCGGCCAGGCCGCGGTGTCCAGGCCGCTGGAAGACAGCGTGCCGAGCGCGAATCCGGCCAGCACGCAGGTATTCAGGATCAGGCCCTCGAACAGCAGGGCGCCGATGAGCAGGTCCGCAGCCAACATGGCGACGCCGAGGCCGACGACGGACTCGATATGTCCGGACGCAAAAGACTGGGCAGCCGATGCCGACAGCACACTGGCGATAATGGGCATCGCAACGCGCGCCACCGGTCGGTACCAGCGCGTATACCGCTCGGTCCAGGTGACGGCCGTGACGGCGCAGCAGATCGGCACCAGCAGGAACCAGATTACGCGCGTCCAGATCGTTTCATCGACCGATGGGGCGGCAACCAGCCTGAGCAGGGCGAGCGCGAGCACGATCAGCAGCGTCAGGACTTGCCCGGTCTGGATCAGCCTGCGGGAGTTCTCCAGCGTGAACGTGCGGTACTGGGCTTCCAGGTCGGGCACGAAGCGCAGCGAACGATCGGCCGATTCGCGCAACGCAGCCGCGTAGAGCGAGTCCGACAGCTCCTCGAGGGTGAGTAACGAGGCGACCTGCATATCGCAAATAAAATAGAGGTTTCACGTAATGCGCGCCGTGAACCAGTCTTGCGAATCATGAGACCTGCGTCACATATTCGAGCGCTACCAGCTGTAGCGAACCCGATAGCGCACGACGCCCTCGCCATCCGGCGCCAGCCGCACGGGAAAGTAGACGGTCCGGGCATCTTCCCGCTGGAAATCCTGGGTTCTTGTCAGGATTTTCCAGTTCGCCCAGCGATACAGATTCTCCTTCACGAGCACCTCGACCGGCTGCGCCTTGTGGTTGCGCACGCGCACCTCGATCTCCTCTTCCAGCCAGTGCGCCTTGCTGTCGACGGCGAAGTCGACCTGGCGGCGCTCGCCGACGACGTCGAATGCCGAGCCGAGCTTTACCCGCACCGTCTCGTCCTTCGCCGTGTGGTCGATGCGATCCTCGCCGATGAATTCCAGGCTGCCGTCCGCCGCGTCGATTTTCGACACGCGCAGCCGCCCCGCGGGCAGCGGGACGCCAAGGCCGTACTGCTTGTCATTGCGGAATTCCAGCCAGGTATCCACCTTCCTGTTCATCGCGACGCCCAGCTCGCGCTCCAGGTACGGGCTGCCGAACAGCGGGGCGCTCGGCAGTCCGTAGTAGACCAGGGTTTTTTTCACCGGAATCTGCTTCGCCTGATCGAACAGCTCGATCTGCTTGGTGGAATTGTTCGGCAGCGTCGTGCGCCGACCGAGCGTGTACAGGTGGAATTCGAAGAATGCCTTCTGCTCGAAGCCCCCGCCGTCCGCCTCCGCCTTCGCCGCATTCATGACGCGCCCCAACATCACGCGTTCCTCCGGCGCCTGGATGCGATTCACATCCCCGGCGATCAGCTTCAGCTTCGCATCGGGGTAAGTCGCGCCGGACTGGTTGATGATGCTCACCCAGGCCGATAGATCGACGACGCCGCTATTCGCGTCCTTCCCCTCGTTGAAGACGAGGTTGTAATCCGCCCACCAAGTGATACCGCCCGTCTGGTACGTGACGCGGGTCTGCTGCTCGCCGCCTTTGGGCGAGGCGACGTCCCAGACGAGCGTCGGCTTGGTGTTGAGGCCGCCGGGAAGATCCGGGAAGCGCACCGACGACCAGTCGCGTACCGCCGTCACGGTGCCGTCAGTGCCGCGCAGCACCAGCCCATCGGCGGACGCGAGCAGGGTGCCGCTCGCGGTTGACGCCTGTTGACCGACCGCGCGCTCGATCGTGATCGGGCGATCGAGATACCTGAGCAGGAGCTTCTCGGTGCTCACGAGATCGAACTGGAAATTCTGTTCGAGCACGCGCGTCGCGGGATCGCTGAGCGATGCGAAAGTTACCGTCGTCGGGTCGATGAACGCCGCCACATCCGTGAATTTCACGGTCGACCGGCCCGGCGCGAGCCGCAGCACGCGGTCCTGACGCACCATGGCGTACCCAGGCACGCCCATCGCATTCGGTACGCCCTGTCCGGGCACGGGCCGATAGTATTCGGGCGGGACACCGCCCGGCTGCGCCGAGCTGTATATGGTAATTGCTGTCTGCTCCTCGGCCGCAAACGCCGCCGTCGCAGTGGTCATGCCAGCCACTGCGCTCGCTGCGAGGGCAATGGAGCTTCCGAGCCTGCTGCCTCTGTACGCCATCCTGAGCACTCCTGCGCGATTGATCTTCCTGAGTTGAAACGCACGCTGCGGCCGATTCGGGCTTAAGGTCGCGGAGCAAAACTGCGACGCAGGTCGCGAAGCGGCCACGCGCGCATGCGGCGAACTGTGAGCTGCGCTGTAGGTGAATCGGCGTCGGGTGTGCAGGATACACCGTCATGTCGAAATCCGAACGACCGCAGCGGGTCGACGGCTGATGAGCAGCCTCGGACCGCGCCCGGAATGGCGCACAGCCTACGTGCGGCGCGCGCAGGACGCCGCGCCCGGTAGGCCCGCCGCGCCACAGCGCCGCTCCCGTCACCCTACAAACCGAACCGCCTCGCTCACATGGAAGCTGCGCCCCGACTTGTCAACGATCCCGTGATGCCCTCGGCCGCCGGGCCGACACTGGTCGCTTCCCCGGCAATGGATCTCGAGTTCATCGAGAAGAACCAGATCGTCGAGAAGTATCTTTCCGGTCGGCTGCCGCCCCGCGGCGCGAGCGATTTCGAGCGCTTCTGCCGCGAGAATCCCCATCTGCTCGATCAGCTCGGATTGCCCGCGCGCGTCAATCGCGGCGTACAGCTCCTCGAGGCAAGTGGCAAACCCGAGCCTTGGCAGGAACCGAAACTGAAATACTGGCAACAACCGCTGCCACTCATCGCCACCGGAGTGATCGCCGTGGGGCTCCTCGTTACGACGGGCATACTCGCAAGCAAGCTCGACGGCCGCGATCAGCGCATCGCGGCACTCGGCCGGCAGATCGCGGAGCAGCCGCTCGAGCCCGTCACGGAGACCCGCAGCGTGCGTGTGATGCCGTCGCGCACGGGACCGACGCGCTCGGCAGCCGTCAGCGTCGGCGGTTCTCACGGGCAGCTCGCCGACCTGAAGTTCGACCTGGCGTGGGCGCGATACTCGCAGTATCGGGTCACCATCGATCGCGAGGACCAGGGCCGTGTCGCGGTACTGCAAAATGTCGCACCAAACTCTAACGGCGAGCTGCGCATCGCCTTCAATACTTCAGCGTTCGGCCCCGGCCTGTACCGCTTCTCGATCGACGGGCTGAACTGGCAGGGACAACCCGAGCCGGCCGCGTGGAGCGCGGTGGAGATCCATCACTGATCCGCCTCGCCGGGCGCGGCCCGGCCGCCCTCGCTCGCCTCCTGGGGATGCAGGCTGAAGGTCTCGATGAGATGCGGGGCGGTCGCGCGCCGGTCATGCGGCTCCAGCGTCACCTCTGTCCCGTGCGGCGTGCGCTTCCACCTGCGCGGCACGCGATCGATGCCGATCGCATAGAACGTCAACTCGCCCGACGGTGCGATGCGCAGCCGCAACCAGTGCTTCCAGTCCTCGATGCGCAGCGCCGAGAACGCCTCGTTCGCATGGCGACCGAAGATCTGCAGCGACGTCATGAGGTACAGCCCGAGAACGACTGCGGACGCGATGCCGCCGAGCAGGAACGTAACGAGGCCTGCGGCCAGCAGCTGCGGAATCGTGCCGAACTCCAGTCCAAAGCTGCGCACTGTGAGGAGCAGCGCGAGCCAGCCGACGCCGAATGCCGTGAACAGGTGCGCGAGGGCGTGAGCGATTCCGCCGATGACGCGATACCACCGCACGTGCGTGTCAGTGAAGAACACGAATGCCGCGATGAGCGTCATGAGCCACAGGCCGTTCAGCGGGTTGCGGATCGCGCCGGTGATTACCGCGTGCAGTGCCGAGTGAATGTTCGCGATGTCGCTCGACCCGAGGCTTGCCGAGGCGAACCACGCACAGAACATGTACAGAGCGCCCGCGAGCGGCAGGTACCCGGGGTTCAGGGACGGGAACCACAGGTTCCGCCACGTGAGTCTCGAAGAGGTGATCCTGGCGGGATAGGAAATCCGTTCGCGAAAGCCCCCGCTCAGGTACTGCGTGTCCGGAGCGTGCGTCGGATGCAGAAATGCTCCGCCCCCGCCCGCGACGATCTTCTGGACGCCCGCACGGTTCGCGTGGCGCTTGTAGTAGTGCTGGTCGCCGCTCAGAAATACCTGCACCCTGCGCGCGAGTATTCGTTCCTCGATGAACTTGAGCGTGTGATTGTCGTAGCTGCGATAGTCGGGGTAGCTTTTCTCGAGAATCCACTGCGGCTCCGGCACGCAGAGAATCACGCGGGCGTCCGGTTCCATCTGCTCGGCGACCCGCTGGAAATACTGCACCTGCGGCTCATCGAGCTCGGCGCCGAGCTGCAAGTCGATGGCGAGCAGCCACCAGCGGACGGGCAGCCGCAGCGCGAAGTAGCTGCGGGTCTGCTGCGTCCGCATGCCGGCGAAGCCGCGCTCGGGACGGCAGAACGTGCGCGAAAACGCAACCAGGCTGTCGTACCAGTCGTGATTACCAGGAATGGCGAACACGTCCGGCCGGGTGCCGCGGCCGGCGAGCGCCGTGCGATACGGGCTTTCGGTGCGCAGTTCATAGGCATCGCGTGAGGGATAGGGATACACCTCGTCGCCTCCGAACACGAGCACTTGTCCCCCGCTGGTGGGCCAGGCGCGCCCCTGCGCATCCCGCACCTCGAGCGCGGGCAGCGCGAGCGCGTGCGCAACGGCGTAGGTGCTGTTGAAACCATCGCCGAGATCCGCGACGTAATCGAGCCAGAAGTCCTCGTTGGTGCGCGAATAATCGAACACGCCCTGCGGCTGGCTGGCGAGCGCCTCGATCAGGCGCGAGTCCGAGTGCCGGCCGAACAGGTTCGCGACCGCGACGAGTACGCCCGTTCGCCCGAGCACCTGGGGATCGTACCAACCCACCATGCGCGGACGGGCGCGCGAGGGCAGGATGCGTTGCGGTGGCGGAGATTCAGGAATCATCGGGAGCCCGGGGCGCGATCATGACGACGATACGCACGGCGCCGCAAGCCGCTCAGGACCCGCGCAGCGTCGCGATCGGCGGCAGATCGACGGCCGACCGTGTCGCGAGCCAACCGCTCGCCGCGACCAGCAGCGCGCCGCCACAGACGCCCACAATCCATACCCAGATCTCGAACACATACGGCAACTCCAGCAGGCGCGTGGCAAGCAGGTACCCCGCGAGGGTCGCTCCGAGCGCCGCCAGCAGCCCTGCGAGCGCGCCCAGGGTGGCGAATTCCGCGAGCACCCCGCTGCGCACCACGCCGCGACTCGCGCCCAGCGTCCGCAGCATCGCGCTCTCGTAGCGTCGCTCGTCGCGGCTTGCCTGCACTGCGGCGAGCAGCACTACGAGTCCCGCGAACATGGTGAACGCGAATACGCTCTGCACCGCGAGCGCCGCCTTGTCGATCACCGCACGCACCCGTCCGAGCAGGTCATCCATGTCGAAGATTGACACACTCGGGAAGCGGCGCACGAGCTCCGCGAGCGGACGCGCTTCGCCGGGCCTGAAGTAGGCGCTCGTCATGTAGGTACCCGCCGTGCCCTCGAGCACTCCCGGCGGGAAGACTACGAAGAAGTTCGGCGCGAAGCTGTCCCACTTTACCTTGCGGACGCTCGCCACGCGCGCCTTGAAGATCTCGCCCGCCACGTCAAAGGCCAGCTCATCGCCGAGTTTCAGTCCGATCGACTCCTGGAATTCCGTGGCGAGCGAGACCAGCGGCTTGCCGGCATCGGCTGCCGTCCACCAGCTGCCGGCCACGATGCGATTGTCCGCGCCGAGCTCCGCGGCCCAGGTCAGGTTCTGCTCGCGCGTCGCGAATCCTTCGCCGCGCGAACTCGTGAAGCGCAGCGTCTCCACGGGCCGGCCGTTGATCGCGGTAAGGCGCGCGCGGATCATCGGCAGGACGCGCGTGGCACGCCCGCCGTGGGCGGCCAGGAATTCGGTGAACGCACCGCGATCGGCGGGCGGGATGTTGACGAAGAAATAGTTAGGCAGGTTCGCGGGCAGGCTCTTGCGCCAGGTGTCGAGCAGATCATTGCGCACCAGGATGAGCACCAGCAGCACCATGAAGCCGAGGCCGAACGCGGCGATCTGCACGACGCTCTCCGCGCGGCGTCGGCTGAGGTTAGCGATCCCGTAGCGCCATGCGATGCCCACCCTCCCACGCAGCAGCGCGGCGATTTTCACGAGGCCCGCGCCGGCCAGGGCGAGCAGCAGCAGAAAGCCCGTGAGCCCGACCGTAAAGCTGAGGAACAGCGTCCAGTCGCGTACCACCCAGTAGACGAGGAACACGACGGCGGCGACGGCGGGACCGAAGGCAAGCAGCACGATTGCGGGCGGCGGCCCGACGTCGCGGCGCAGCACGCGGATCGCTGGCACGCGCGCGAGCTGCAGGAGCGGCGGCAGCGCGAATCCAGAGAGAACGGTCAGCGCCGTGACGAAGCCGATGGCAACCGGTGTCCACTCGGGCGCCGGGAGCGTGGCGTTGAGCAGGCTGCGAATCGTGTGCGCGAGCCAGGCCTGGGTCGCATAGCCGAGCGCTGCGCCGAGCGTCGCCGCAGCCAGCGCTACCACGAACAATTGCAGCATGGTGACCGCAAGCACGAACCCGCGCGTCGCGCCCAGCGTCTTCAGCAATGCCACGGAGTCGAGATGCCGCTGCACGTAGCGCCGGGCCGCCATCGCGACCGCGATCGAACAGAGCAGCACGCTCACGAGGCTCGCCAGGCTGAGGAACCGGCCGGCGCGGTCGATCGCGCTGCGAATCTGCGGGCTCGTCTCGGTCACATCGAGCAGCCGCACGCCTACGCGGCTGTTGCCGCTCAGCCAGGTCTTGAAGGATTCGATGCGGGCGCGATCGGCCGCAAACAGCGTGGCATAACGCACCCGACTGCCCGGCTGGATCAGCTGCATCGCCGGCAGGTCGGCGACGTTAACCACGACGCTCGGCGCAAGATCTGCGAAGGTTCCGTCCTGGTCGGGCCGCGAGATCAGCACCCGGGTCGCCCGCAGCGTGCTCGCTCCGATCGAGAGCGGATCGCCGATGCTCGCGCCGATCGCGGCGAACAGTTTCGAATCCGGCCATGCCTCGCCTGGCGCGGGAATGCCCATGGCCGGCCGCCCGTTGCCGAATGCCGCATCCCCGATGAGCACCGTGCCGCGCAGCGGATATCCGTTCGTCACCGCATGCAGGTTCGCAAGCTGGGACTGCTCACCGTGGAATACGACCGACAGCAGTCCCGTCACCTGTGCCGTCGCAATGCCGCGCCGCTGCGCTTCGCTCGAGTATCGGCCTTCGATCGGCCGGGCGGACTCGAGCCGCAGATCCGCCGCGAGCACCTCGGTCGCCTGGGAGTCGACCCCCATGCCGATGCGGCTGACGAGGAATCCCACTCCCGTGAGCGCTGCAACCGCGATGGTCAGCGCGAGCAGCAGCACGCCGAGTTCCCCCGATCGCCACTCGCGCGTCAGGGTCCGCAAGGCGAGCTGCAGGGCGCGCATGGCTTGCCGCCTTCAGGCCCGGGCCGTGCCGCGCGGCGCAGCGATCGAGCGCTCGAGCACCCGTCCCGCTTCCATGCCGATGAACCGGCGGCAGCGCGCAGCCAGATCCGGCTCGTGCGTCACGAGCACCAGCGTCGTTTGCGACCTGGCGTTGAGATCGAATAACAACTCGCCGATGCGCGAGCCGGTCGCTGTGTCGAGGTTTCCCGTAGGTTCGTCCGCAAACAGCACCTTCGGATTTGTCACGAAGGCTCGCGCAATCGCCACGCGCTGCTGTTCGCCGCCCGAAAGCTGGCGCGGGTAGTGACCGGTGCGCGCCTGCAATCCGACGCGTTCGAGCACCTCGAGCGCGGCTCGGCGCGCGTCGCGTCGTCCGGCGAGCTCGAGCGGCAGCAGAACGTTCTCCAGGGCGGTGAGCGAGGGCACGAGGTGAAATGCCTGGAACACGAAGCCGACGCGCTCCGCGCGCAGCCGCGCGCGACCGTCCTCATCCAGGGTGGTCAGGTCGATACCATCGAGCCAGACGCGGCCCGAGCTCGGCGTATCGAGTCCCGCGAGCAGCGCGAGGAGTGTCGACTTTCCGGCTCCGGATTCCCCGACGACGGCCACCGAATCGCCGGCGGAGATCTCGAGCGAGACGTCCTGCACGATGGTCAGCGGTCCTTCCGGACTGGTAACCTGCTTGGTCAGGTGTTCGGTTTTGAGGACGGGATTACCGGTCATCGTGAAGCACGTCGTCGCAGCCTGGTTCGCCTTGTTGCTCTGCGGCAGTCCGCCGACCCACGCGGCCGCCCCGCGCGCCCTGCTCGTCTTCGGCGACAGCCTGAGCGCCGGCTACGGAATCAAGGTTGAGGAAAGCTGGCCAGCTCTGCTGCAAGAGCGGCTGCGCAGCCAAGGTTACGGGTACCGCGTCGTGAATGCCAGCGTCAGCGGGGAGACGACCAGCGGCGGCGCCGAGCGTCTGCCGCGCGCGCTGCGACTGCACCGACCCGGCATCGTCATCCTCGAGCTGGGCGGGAACGATGGCCTGCGCGGCCTGCCGCTCGCGACGAGTCGCGCCAATCTCGAGCGGATGATCCGGGCCTGCAAGACTGCGCGCGCCAGGGTGTTGCTCGTCGGCATGAGGATTCCGCCGAATTATGGCCCGCGCTACGTGCAAGCTTTCGAGCAGATGTATCGCGAACTCGCGCGCACGCAAGCGGTGCGCCTGCTGCCGTTCCTGCTCGAGGACGTCGCACTGGATGCCACCGCGATGCAGGCCGATGGCCTGCACCCGAATGCGCGCGGCTCCGCCCGGTTGCTCGAGAACGTATGGCCGCAGCTCAGGCCGATGCTAAGATGAGCCGCGCGCCGCTCACGGGGCGCTGAACCGACGAGGCAGCGGCGTGGCGGCCCCTATCACCCGCAGAGACTTTCTGGACGGGATCGCGCTCGCGATTGCGGCTGGGCTGACCCCGGTGAAAATCCTCGCGCAGGCATTGGGACAGGATAACTATCCGCCGGGCCAGACCGGCTGGCGAGGCAGTACTCCAGGCGCTTCCGCAATCGCGCATGGCGTGCGCGATGGCCACCGGTATGCGATCGGCACGCTGCCGATCGAGGACACGTACGACCTGATCGTCGTCGGGGCCGGCATCAGCGGCCTCGCCGCGGCGTACTTCTACCGGCGGCGGCATCCCGCGGCGCGCGTGCTGCTTCTCGAGAATCACGACGATTTCGGCGGCCACGCACGGCGCAACGAGTTCACGATCGACGACCGCCTGCTCATCGGATACGGCGGGAGTGAGGCGATCCAGTCTCCCGCGTCGGAATGGAGCGCGACGGCTCTCGGGCTGCTGAAACACCTGAACGTGGACCTCGATCGGTTCGAGACCGCCTTTCAGCGCGACCTGTACCCCGGCCTCGGGCTCTCGCGCGGATTGTTCTTCACGCGCGAGGCTTTCGGGACCGATCGCCTGGTGCGCGGCGATCCGATGCGGATGGTGGCGGACGACATCCGCCCCCGGCAACTGAACGCGCGCCCGATCGCTGACTTCGTCGCCGATTGTCCGCTGACGAGTGAGCAGAAGAACAAGGTCGTCGCGCTGTTCACCGAGCAGCGCGACGTGCTCGCCGGGAACTCGTTGAAACAGAAGGCCAGGATTATCGAGCGCACGAGCTATCGCGATTTCATCAGGCACTACTGGGGCCTCGATGACACGACGGCCAACAGTTTTCAGGGTCGCAGCAATGATTTCTTCGCGCTCGGCCTCGACGCCGTCCCCGCGAGCGATGCAAAGGGCACGGGATACCCGGGGTTCCAGGGCCTCGGGCTGCCGCGCGATGCCGAGGTCGAAGCCGCGTTCGACGATCCCTACATCTACCACTTCCCGGACGGCAACGCGTCCATCGCCAGGCTCCTCGTGCGGCGGCTCATCCCCGGAGCCGCGCCCGGCTCCGGCATGGACGATATCGTCACCGCGCGGTTCGACTACTCGAAGCTGGATCGGCCGGGTTCGCCCGTGCGCCTGCGTCTCGGCAGCACGGTGGTCGCATTGCGCAATCGCAGCTCCGGCAAAGTGGACGTCGGGTATGTGCGGGACGGTGCTGTGCATCGAGCGCAGGCCCGGCACGTGATCTACGCCGGTTACGGCATGATGTTGCCTTACGTCTGTCCCGACATCGGCGTCTCGCAGAAGGCGGCGCTGGCCGCAGGCGTCAAGGCACCGCTCGTTTATGTGAACGTCGCGATCGGCAACTGGCGATCATGGGTGAAGCAGGGCGTACACGAGATCACGAACCCCATGGGGTTTTACTCGCGCGTCAAACTCGATTACCCCGTGAGTCTCGCGGACTATCGCTGTCCGACCCGACCGGACGAGCCGATCGTGCTGCATCTCGTCCACGTGCCAACGCTGGCGCCGGGGAGCGGCGCCGATCAGCGCTCGGCATGGCGCGCGGCCCGCGCGCAGCTGTACGCGATGACCTTCGATGACTTCGAACGGCATGTTCGTGACGAACTGACGAGAATGCTGGGGGACGGCGGGTTCGACGCGACGGCCGACATCCGTGCGATCACGGTAAACCGTTGGGGTCACGGCTACGCGTACGGCTTCAATTCACTCTACGACAGCGAGCGGGACCGCGAAATGCCTCGCCGCGCCCACCAGCCCGTCGGCAGAATCGGCATTGCGGGATCCGACTCTGCGTGGAGCGCGTATGCACATGCCGCGATCGACGCAGCGCACCGCGCGGCAGCCGAGATCACAGATCGCTGATCGCGGCGCGCCGGTTTAGCGGCGGCTGATGAGCCACAGTCCGCCGATGCACAGCAGGATGCCCGCAGCATTGACCAGCGACAATCGTTCGCGAAACAGCGCGACGCCGAGAAACAACAGCGCCAGGGCCGCCGCCGACTGGGTGACGATCTGCCCGAGGCTCACATCGAAGCCCGAGCGGTAGAGCATCAGGAACCCCAGATCGAGCAGCACGACGGTCGCCGCGAGGCCAAAGGCAGTCCAGTTGACCAGCCGGGCCGCGGCGCGGGTACTGTCTGGCGCGCTCACAGCGTATGCGATCAAGAAGATCGCGGTCACGACCGCATACGAGATCGCAAGTGTCAGGTAGGGATTGACCCCGGCGGGCGTCAGTTTCATCACCACGTGATAGCCCACGGTCGATACGACCGCGATGACAAGCCAGATCCATTGCATCGAAGGCGCTCCCGGAACGTGTTCGCATCGGTCGCGCATCGCACCCGGCCGGTGGCGACGGCGAAGAGCGAATCATGAAGCACCTGCGCGCCCGCGGCCAAGCCCGCGGCAACCCGATCGCGTACGATCGCGCTGCTGCGGAGCAGACGGCGATCATGCACGCGAATTGCCAGCGTCAGTCACCAGGACAACCACGATGGCCTTGCAGAGCAGCGCCGCCACCGATGTCGCCGAACGATCCGCGTTTTGCATTCCAGGCATGCTGCCGCTGCTGGTCGGGCTGGCGGTGCTGGGCTGGTTGGCGCTCGGCTTCTACCACCAGGTGGGCGCCGGTGCGATCGAGCCGCCGTTCCCGCGCATCCTGGCGACGATCGTTACCGTGCTCGTCGTATTCAAGGGACTGGTGATCCTCGAGCCGAAACAGGCGGTCGTGCCGATGTCGGCTGCGGCGGCCTGACGGGTTCATGCCATCAACGGTTGACGCAGAATCTTTGCCATCGCGTCGCGCTCGCTGCCGGACAGCGCGAACTCGAAAATCTGCAGATCCTCCCGCATGTGCGTCATCGACTTGGTCCCGGTCAGCGGCACGACGTCGTCCTGTGTCAGGAAGCGAAACAGGATCTGGGCGGGACTGCGGCCGTAGCGCAACGCTAGCATCGTCACCACCGGGTGCGCGAGCAGTTGCGGATTCGCCGTCAGGGTCCAGAAGCTCTGGTAGAGGACGTGATGCCCCCGGCAGAACGCGCGGATTGCCGTGTCGTACCCGGTCGCCGCGTAGAAGCGGTTCTGGACGATTGCCGGCTTGATTCGTGATGAGTCATGCAGCCGTTCGAGCTCGCCCAGCCCATAACAATTGCTGATGCCCAGCCGACGGGCCCCGCCCGCATCGACGATCGCTTCCATCGCCTGCCAAACCTCGGTGTTGTCGCGCGCGTCCGGCAGCGGCGCATGCAGCACGAGACCATCCACGTAGTGCGTACGAAGGTTGCGCAAAGACGTCTTGAACGACTGCGCGATCTGGTCTGCAAGGGGCGACCGCGGGTCATAAGGAATCTGCCGCGGGTCGTGGCCCGAGAGCGGCGTAAACTTGGTCTGCAGGTACAGGTTCTCGCGACGCAGCCCGTTCCCGAGGCAAGCAGCAACGCCTGCCCCGACACCCGCCTCATCGTAATGCTGCGGCTGACAGGCGGTATCGATGCCGCGAAAACCCGCTTCGATTGCTTGCCTGACCAGCTCCGCGGTGCGCGATTTTTTCCACGCCGTGCCGTAGAGGATTCGGGGACTCCGAATACCCTGTTGCGAGGTAACCCACTCGTCTGTGCACATCGCTCCTGACTCCTGAATGTCCAATGTACCCCTGGACGGGGCTATGCTGAGCGCGGCTGCCGGACAGCGAGCCTTGTGCCGTGAAGACGCTTGGACTGATCGGGGGAATGAGCTGGGAATCGACGGTTCCCTACTACCGGCTGATCAACGAGGCTGTGAAAGCACGCCTCGGCGGCCTGCACTCGGCGAAGATCCTGCTCTGGAGCGTCGACTTCGCGGAATTTGAATCGCTGATGCGCGCCAATCGGTGGGCCGATGTCGGCGTCAAGCTCGCTGCAGCAGCAAAGGTATTGCAGCGCGGCGGAGCGGAGGCGCTCGTTCTTTGCACCAATACCCTGCACAAGCTGGGACCGGCCATCGAGAACGCGGTTTCGATCCCGCTGCTGCAAATCGTCGATCCGACGGCTGACGCGGTGAAGCGTGCCGGCCTCAGCACGATCGGGCTGCTCGCCACCCGCTATACGATGGAAGAGGAATTCTACGTCGGGCGGCTCCAGCAGCAACACGGGCTGGCCGTCATCGTGCCGGACGCGACAGACCGAGCCGTAGCGAACCGCATTATTTTCGATGAATTGTGCCGCGGCAAGGTACTGAACTCTTCGCGGCAGGAGAGCCGGGAAATGATCGGGCGCCTGGTCGCCCGAGGGGCCCAGGGGATCGTGCTCGGGTGCACGGAACTGTCGATGCTCATCGCGCCTGCAGACTCGGCTGTGCCACTGTTCGATACGACCGCGCTGCACGCGGCCGCTGCCGCGGCCTGGGCGCTCGGTTAATGCCGACCTCTGGAGGCGACTTGCAGCGTTATACTGAAACGGACGTGTCCGGGCCCGTGCGGTCTGGGCCCAGCGCGAAACCCGGAGACACGGGGAAAATTCAGTCCGATCCGGAAGATATTACGAGACCGACACCCCGTTCGTCTCAGTGCCCGGGCAGACCGGCGCGACGCATCAGGAGTAACGTGCCGTGGAAAAGATCTGGCTGAAATCGTATCCGGCCGGCGTACCCGCCGAGATCGACCCGAAGAGCATTGCGTCGCTCAAGGCGATGGCGGAGTCGAGCTTCGTCCAGTTCGCAAACGAAGTGGCATACCTGCAGATGGGCCACTCGATGACGTACGACGAGGTCGATCGCCTCTCGCGCCAGTTCGGCGCGTGGCTGCAGAAGAGCGCCGGGCTGCAAAAAGGCGATCGGGTGGCGATCATGCTGCCGAACGTTCTGCAATATCCGGTCGTGATGTTCGGTGCCCTGCGAGCGGGCCTGGTCGTGGTCAATGTGAATCCGCTCTATACGGCCCCGGAGGTCATGCATCAAATCAATGATTCGGGGGCGCAGGTCCTCGTCGTGCTCGAGAACTTCTGCAGCGTGGTGCAGGAAGCGCTGCCGAAAATGAATCTGCGCAAAGTGATCATCACGGGAGCCGGCGACCTGCTCGGCTTTCCGAAGGGATGGCTCGTCAACTTCATCGTGCGATCGGTGCGCAAGAAGGTGCCCGCGTGGAAAATCCCCGGCGCGATACCGCTTGCCACCGCCTTGCGGCACGGTCGCGCGCTCGCGCTGACGCCCGTCGATGTCGATCACGACGATATCGCCTTTCTGCAGTACACCGGTGGCACGACCGGCGTGTCGAAGGGCGCAGTCCTGACACACCGCAACCTGATCGCCAATATCCTGCAGGCGCGCGCGTGGTTCAGCAATAACCTCGCGGTCGGCCAGACTTATACCATCGCGCTGCCTCTCTACCATATCTACTCGCTCACCGTGAACTGCCTGCTCTTTCTTGCGATGGGCGGGCGCGGCATCCTGATTCCGAATCCGCGCGACTTCCGCAGTTTTCTTGCCGAACTCGACAGGTACAAGCCGCAATTCATCACCGGCGTGAATACGCTGTTCAATGCGCTGATGAATACGCCGGGCTTCGAGAGCATCGACTGGAGTCATCTCAAGGTCACGAGCGGCGGCGGCATGGCGGTGCAGAGCGCCGTCGCGGAACGCTGGAAGAAAATCACCGGCTGCATCCTGAGCCAGGGCTGGGGACTCACGGAAACCTCACCGATCGTCACGATGAACCCTCTCGATGGGCGGGATTTCAACGGCTCCGTCGGCCTGCCCGCCCCGTCCACGGTCGTCAGCGTGCGCGATGATGCCGGACGAGAACTCGGCATCGGCGAAGCTGGCGAGCTTTGCGTAAGCGGGCCGCAGGTGATGCGTGAGTATTACAACCGGCCAGACGAGACGGCGAAAGTGATGCTACCCGGCCGAGTGCTGCGCACGGGGGACATCGGTCGCATCGATCCGCAGGGTTACGTGTTCATCGAGGATCGCAAGAAGGACATGATTCTTGTTTCCGGATTCAACGTCTATCCGAATGAAGTGGAAGACGTGGTCGCCACGCACCCGGGCGTGGCCGAGGTCGCGGCAGTAGCCCAGAAGGATGAGAAATCAGGCGAAGTGGTCGCGCTTTTCGTCGTGAAGAAGGATCCCGCCCTCACCGAAGAACGGCTCATCGCGCACTGCCGCCAATCATTGACCGGCTATAAGGTGCCCAAGTACGTCTATTTCCGGGACGAGCTGCCGAAGACGAATGTCGGCAAGATCCTGCGACGCGCCCTGCGCGATCAACTCAAGTGAGTCCGACGTCCGTCTGGCTGTCTGAACGCGAATATATGGACGCCGACGGGGATGGTCTTCCCCCCACGACGACTGCCGCCCCGAATTCGTCGCGTCTCCAACCAATCGTTTATCTCGCTCACCAGTGCCGATCCCTGCGAATGACTGAACTCACAGAAATCATTGTATTCGCCCGCCGCCATGTTCGGCACAAAAGCAAAACGTTCGATGAGCGTGGGTCTGCGACTCAACTCGGTATTGTTTTCGATCGTTGAAAGCAATCTCCCAATCGCAGTAGCGATGTATTGCGCCCTGATTGGATTGATCAGGCCTCCTATTAGTTGGTTCCGCATCGGCCGATAACGCGAATTGTGCCTGCGGATTACTTTCAATTTCAGCATCTCGCGCACCATAGTCCCGACAGACATATTCATTCTTTCGGATCTATGCAGCGACTCGAGGCTCGGCGCCTTGCCACGAAGCTTGATAGACAATGGGTTCGCGTGACTGTCAACGTAGAGGCGCTGATTATTCCATCGGTGCAGGATCGAGGCCATACCTAGCATTTCGCGGTATGCCTCACTTCCGCGATCGTATTGAAGAGGCATTTTATTAAGAATCCTGGTCGCACGCTCCCGTAGTTCACTCGGAGTCGATCCCGAAGAAACCAGAATCCGGAAAACCGTCTCAAGCATACGTTCCGTGCGTATCTTGGGCGGAGACTTCTTGCGCCGCATCATCAATCCCTCCGGATCCGATGGTCACTTTCTACCTGGTTCGTAGTGGGGTTACCGCAGCCAGTACGCGAATTTTCATACCTCCGCGTATCGCGCGGCCTCGTCTTATTTGAGAGGATTTCAGCGCGCGAATGCCTCTGAATGCGGCGGAGAGGGCAGAGCCAATCCGTCTATCGAGTATTTGTAACTCCAAACCATCCATCACCGGAATGGTCTCGTCGTAGCTTTGGATATTCGATAAAGAATCAGGTACCGACAGCGCTCGAATCGCGAAGGCCATGCGGTCCGCGCTCATGCAAAACCGATTTGCAGTCTTCGTAATGTTCCGTCTTCCTGTCTTAAGCAAACGCACAGTTCCTCTAGAGATGCGCACAGCATCTAGGCGCTTCAGTTCCTCGAGTGCGGCCATGGCAGGGACGTCCCCGCCATACAATTTGACAAGATTCGTGAACCTCGGGTTATTCCCGCCTACCCGCAGCGCAGCTGGTTTCCCGCTGCGCGCCTGAAAGCGCTGGTCGGTACTCCATCCTTCAATGATTCTTTGACTTCTTGCTGTTGATCCAGACGAGATCTTGTGTGATGGCAATCTCCTTATTCGAGCTACTTCTTGGCGACTTAGGCCGGTAAGCACAGCTACCCTTGATTCGTTGACGCGACCGTTGCGGAGTCGACACAGCTCTGAAGCCGCCTCGACAAACGCTACTCGTGATAGTTCATTCAGTGCGTCTGGAGTTATGCCAGCGCCAATGACTAACCGTGCTATTTCGGAGAGTATACTAACTATCGCTTGTTCGAGTCGGTCGGGTCTCGCATTGCTTTCGCGGACTGATCGATGCGGGTCACGCATAGGTCGCAGTATGACTCTTTGGTCCCGGCTGACTATATTCGCGGGACCAATTGGCTGGCGGAAGCGCTATGGAATCGCCGTAAGGAGTACGGTACAAGCGCGTTTTAACGAAGATCGGTCGGTAGCGTTACACGATGGTACGGCGGCGATAGTCTGCGAGTCAGAAGGCAGTTTCCGTCGAACTTAGACTGTTTGTGATTCAATAGTTATTGCAGTTTCTTATGCGAATCATTAGAAATTGCGGATTGAATCTGGTACGTGCGATATGGCTGTTCCTTGACATGTCGATCCAATACGAACCCTTGGATCCCCCGAATCGACCGACTCCAGGGCTGGTCATCACCATCGGGTACGGAACAGGCTCCGATGGAGCGATTTCGGCAAATTCTGCGACTGCGAAATTTCGCTGACTTCTTTGTAGCGGGCGCTAGTAGGCTACGCGAAAAGAGAATGGGCCCCAGAGGGGCCCATGCAGATAACGCGAATTGAGGAGGGCCGCGACCGACTAGTTCGCTCCGGTGCCCCGAATGCCACCAGTGCCCTGAATGCCACCAGTGCCCTGAATGCCACCAGTGCCCTGAATGCCACCAGTGCCCTGAATGCCACCAGTGCCCTGAATGCCACC
>JBAVOB010000101.1:0-14787 GCA_049691655.1 Steroidobacteraceae bacterium
CGCGAGGTCGGCCCCTTCCTGCAGGTCCCACGCGAGTCGCGCCATCGCCGACTGGCCACCGACGTCGTCGCCGAAGCGGCGCATGTCGCCCACCCAGTTGCCGATCACGTGGCCGCGATTGGTGAGCCCATCGCCGTACAAGGCGTTCGTGTACCAGCCGTTCTGCCACTCGCTCGCCTCGAGCGTGAGATCGAAGCGTCCCGCGAGGCGCGGGAAGTGCAGGCCCGCGGACAGCGCGGCATTCCCGAGCAGGTAGCTGCGGCCGCGCGAGGTGTCCTCGCCCGCATACTCGAAATACACGGCGAACGGCGTCTTCCCGGGGAACAGGAAGCGGCTCGTCACGGACGCCAGTTGGTTGCCGAACTGGTTGTCGAGGTTCGCGCCGCTCACGTTGTCGAAACTGCCCGGATTGAAGAACGCGTTCACCAGGTCGTGCAGGGACTGATGGCCGCGCGCGCCGCCGCCGTACTGCATCAGACGGTTGACGCCGAGCGCCCAGCCGCTCGCGGGCTCCATCGACAGGTGCACGCCCGCGAGCCGCGGCTTGCCGCTCGTGAAACCGCCGCGAAACGCGATGCGATCGGATTGCGACATCTCGGCCATGAACAGCTCGTACTGAAATCCCGCGCGGGTGAGCGGCACCACGTTCGAGAGCGTGGCGGAGGGCATGGTCGGCGCCTCGGTGCTGATCAGCATGCTGCTGTCGGTCATCGGCGAGAACCAGTGCGGGCGGTAGCCGAGGTCAAGCTGCGCGCGATCGAACCCCACGCTCAGCATCGAGCCGGTCGGGTTCGCTTCGCCGTCGTAAGCGACGGCGCCGGCGCTCGCGAGCAGGTAGGGGCGCGGCTGCCAGGCGAGCGCTGCGGTGGCGACCCAGGGGCTCGTCCCGTCGAGCCCATAACGATTGGGCACGGTGCGATTAGTGTGATTGGAGGCGGCGCCCTCGATCGAGGTCTGGGCCGAGGTCGCATCGCCCGCGACCCGCTCGAGATAGGTTTCGACGTCGCGGCAGGTCACCAGGTCCGCCGCGCAGGCCTTCGGTAACGCAGCTCGAACCCACGCGATCGGGATCGGGCGCTTCAGCACGGGCTTGCCGGCCAGCACCAGCACGCGCTCGACCTGGCGCTCGATCCGCGGGTCGAGATTGAGCGGCAGGTAGGCGGAAACGCCGCCGGCGAAGGCCGCGGGGACCACCAGCGCGACTGCCCACGCCGAGCGCAACGGTCCCCGCTTCACGCCGATCCTCGTGGGGAGGGCGGCGCGGGCCGCCGCGCCGCGCTTCTCGCCGGGGGGGCCAGCGCGGCCAGCGCCGCAAGTGACATCAGTGCGGTGTCGAGACCGTTGACCAGGCCGAGCTGCTGGATCGCGGCGAGCTGCGTTGCACGCGCCCATTCGTCCTGCAGCAGGCGCACCGCGGCCTCCTCGATCTCCGTGGCGTCGCGGCGCGCTTCGAGGGCGAGTCCCGCGCGTGCACAGCGCCGGAGCCGCCGCGACTGGTCGGGGACGAGGGCGACCGCGACGCAGGGGCGGCCACTGGCGAGCACCTGGACGAAGGTGTCGCCCCCGTTGCACACGACGAGACGCGCCCGACGGATCAGGCCGGCGAGATCACCGACTCCGAGGCGCGGCAGCACCGACAGATTGACATCGGTCGGGATCGGTGCGGCGCCGGCCGCTGCGTCGACCAACACCACGGGAAGGTCGCGGCGCGCGAGGCGCACCGCTGCCTCGGCCATCGCGCGCGGCGCCTCCTGAAATCGCCGGTGGCCGGAGACACCGCCCGCGACGACGAGCGCGAAGGGTTCCTGTGGAATCGAGCCCTGGGCGGCCGCAACGCCGGGCATCGCGGCGCCCGACTCCGGCAGCACGCAATCGAGGAAACGGACTACCGGACCGCCGGCCAGCGTGAGGCGCAGCCGCTCGATTGCCGTGAGCGATCCGGCCATGAACTCGGGATACGCGATCCAGTGCTCATCGAGCAGGCGCATCCATCGCAAGCGGAAGGCGCGCCGGCGCTGCCGCGGGCGGGAGCTGATGAAAACCACTCGCGCACCGGAAGCGCGCGCCGCGAGCAGCTGCGCCGTACGCCCGGCGTTGTCGAATACGACCACCGCGGGCCGGAAATTCCGGATGACCTCGCTCACCTCGCGGGTGTGAAAGGTCGGCGACGACGGCAACAGCGTCGCCGGGAACGGGCACTCCTGCGCGTAGGGCGCCTCCCGGCTCAGGATGAAGTGCAGCTGCGCGCCGGGGGAGCGCCGGGCGAGGGCGGTCGCGAGCGTCAGCGCCCGGGTGTATTCCCCGGAGCCGCGCGGCGCTGACACTGGAACGAATAGAACCCGCACGGGACTCCCGGTCAGCCTGATTTCCTGACGATTGAGACCGGCAAGTATTGCACGATACCCCGGGTTTCGCGGCGGCCGGAGCGCATCCACATGACGGTGGCTTAAATTGCCGCTGCGCTCGGGCTCCACGTATGATCCGCGGTCGCTCGCCAGTCAGGGGATGCGGGGCGCGAGCCTCGCGACGCCATTGCATCCGGCCCAATTGAGGCGCACCGCCGCCACGCTGCTGCTCGTCCTCATCGTCGCTGCGGCTCCGGTCGCCGCGGACCCGTGGGCGGCGCCGGGGAATCTGCAGTTGCGCCACGACATTGAGCTGCTGGCGGATGCCGGCATCATCCGCTCGCCGGTCACCACCTGGCCGCTCTCCTGGCCCGACGTGGCGCGCGATGCGCTCGGGGCGACGCCGGAGCCGAAGGAGCGTGCGCTGAACGACGCGTTGCTCCGTGTGCAGCGCGCGGCGCGCCGGGCGGCCGCCGTCGGATTTTCAGGTCTCGGCGTGCGCATCTCGGCCGCGCGCGACCCGACGCAGCTGCGCACCTTCAGCGACACGCCGCGCGCCCAAGGCGAACTGGGGGTCGAGGCCACCTGGCTCGGCGAGCGTTTTGCCGCAAACCTGAACGCCACCGCGGTCGCGAGTCCCGCGGACGGTCAGAAGCTGCGGCTCGACGGCTCGTATCTCGGCGTGACGCTCGCGAATTTCATGATCTCGGTCGGCTCGATGGAGCGCTGGTGGGGACCGGGCTGGGAAGGGAGCCTGATCCTCGGCACCAACGCCCGGCCGATTCCGGGCCTGACGATCGAGCGTAACTACACCGACCCTTTCCAATGGCGCGCGCTGCACTGGCTCGGCCCGTGGCGCGCGAGCATCGCCGTCGGGCAGGAGGAGCGGAGCGGGGTGCCCCTGCCGGATGTCCGCTTCTTCGCCGCGCGCCTGAATTTCAAGCCGCGACCCTGGTTCGAGTTCGGCCTGTCGCGCACGGCGCAGTTCTGCGGCCGGGGGCGCACCTGCACTCTGCGCACCGTCTGGGATCTGCTGCGCGGACACGACAACCAGGTCTCGCCCAGCGGCGGAACGGCGGACCAGCCCGGCAATCAGATGGCCGGCTACGATCTGCGGCTTCGTTCGCCCTGGCGCTCGGTCCCGCTCGCGTTCTACGCGCAGATGATCGGCGAAGACGAAGCGGGGGGCCTGCCGAGCAAGTTTCTCGGACTTGCGGGACTCGAGACCTGGATGGACACCTCTGCCGGCTCGCTGCGTCTGCGCACCGAATTCGCGGACACCGCTTGCGAGTTCTCGCGCCAGCGGCCGCAGTTCAACTGCGCCTATCGCAACAGCATCTTTCCGCAGGGCTACACCTACCGCGGCCGCATCATCGGCGACTCGATGGACAACGACGGCCGCATGGTCTCGCTCGGCGTCCTGCTCGTACGGCCTTCGGGCGAGACCTGGAGCCTGCTCGCACGCAAGGCCGAGCTCAATCGCGACGGGGGCATCGACCCGGCGCACACCGTGAGCGCGACTGCCGGCGAAGTGAAGAACGTCGAACTTGGGTACAATCGCGGGCTGCGCTTCGGCGAGCTGCGGGTGGGATTGGGCTACGATGACGACCGTTTGCGCGGCTCGAATTGGCGGGGTTTCCTCGAATGGCGGCAAGGATTGTGATGCGCAGATTCCGGCCCGCCGCTGACATCCTCCGACGATCATTGAGCGCGTGCGCCCTCCTCGGCACCGGGCTGTTCGCATCGGCCGACCTGCCGGCGCAATCGACCCCGACCCCCACTGCCGACCAGCTCGAAATCCTGCGCAGTCTGTCCCCCGAAGAGCGGCAGCGGCTGCTGAATGAACTCGGCGTGGGCGGCCAGGCCGGCACGGAGACCGCCGCGCAGGGCGGTGCAGTCGCCGAGGAAGAGCGCGTCGTGCTGCGCGCCGACGATACGGTGCTTATCGAAGCCACGTTCCCGAGACCGCGCTACCGCGTTGCGGAGCCCGGCAATCCGCAGAGCAGGCTGATACCAGAGGAGGCGGTGCCGCTGGTTCCCGGAGAAAAAGAGCGGCTGGAGCATGTCATCCGGACGATCCGTTCCCGCAATCCCTATCAGCTCGACCGCATGGGAACGCTGCAGCTGCCCGATTTTCGGCCGATCCCGCTCGCGGGACTGAGCGAGGCACAGGCGACCCAGCGTCTGTCGGCAGAACCGGACCTTTATCCGCTCGAAGTAAAGCTGACGCGGCTGCCGCTGCAGAAATCCGGCCGCCAGGGGTTGCGGCCCTTCGGGTACGACCTGTTCGAAGCAGGCGCGGAATCATTCCAGCCGATGACCGATGTTGCGGTGCCGGCCGACTACGTCGTCGGGCCGGGCGATCAGCTCACGGTGCAGCTCTACGGCAGCCAGAACAGGACGCTCCGTCTCGTCGTGAGCCGCGACGGTCGGGTGAGCTTTCCGGAGCTCGGACCGATCAGCGTCGCCGGCCGGCGATTCAGTGCCGTCGTCGGCGACATCGAAAGCCGTGTCGCGCGCCAGATGATCGGCGTGCGCGCGAGCGTGTCGATGGGCGATGTGCGCGGCATTCGCGTGTTCGTCCTGGGCGAGGTGAAGCGGCCGGGTTCGTACACCGTGAGCGGGCTCGGCACCGTCACGACGGCGTTGTTCGCGTCCGGTGGCGTGAAGCCGATCGGGTCGCTGCGCGACATTCAATTGAAACGCCAGGGCGCGACGGTTCGGCGCCTCGATCTCTACGACCTGCTGATCCGCGGCGACAGCTCGGGCGATGCGAAACTGCTGCCCGGCGACGTCGTGTTCGTGCCGCCCGTCGGCAACACCGTGTCGATCGATGGCGAGGTGCGTCGCCCTGCGATCTATGAACTGAAGGGAACGGCGACAGTATCCGACCTGGTGCAGCTCGCCGGGGGTTTTACCCCGGAGGCCGATGTCAGGCGCGGCTCGCTGATGCGGCTCGACGATGCAAAACGCCGGATAGTGATGGACATCGACGTCACCTCGGCCCCGGGACGCACACAAACGCTACGCAACGGCGATGCGCTCTCGGTGCTGCGGCTGCGTCCGACCCTCGATGCCGGCGTCCTGGTCCAGGGTCACGTGTTTGCGCCGACAGTCGTTGCGCATCGCAGCGGGCTGCGCCTCTCCGATGTCATTCGGTCGGTAGACGAATTGCGACCCAACGCCGATCTCGGCTACATCCTCATTCGCCGCGAGCTGCCTCCGGACCGACACGTCGCGGTGCTGTCGGCTGACCTCGGCGCGGCGTTACGCGCGCCGGGCAGTGCGGCCGATCCGGAACTGATGCCGCGCGATCAGATCACGGTCTTCGATCTGCAATCGGGACGCGATCGGGTCATCCGGCCGCTGCTCGCGGAGATGCAGCTCCAGGGACGCGCGGATCGACCGACCGAACTCGTCCGCATCGAGGGCCGGGTGCGCGTGCCGGGCAATTATCCGCTCGAGCCGCAAATGAAGGTTGCGGATCTCCTGCGCGCGGGCGGCGGGCTCTCCGATGCCGCTTTCGAAGGCGAGGCGGAGCTCAACCGCTACGTCATCAGCGCCAACGGCGAGCGGACCACCCAGCTCATCAGGGTCGACCTGGCCGCCGCGTTGCGCGGCGATGCGTCGGCCGACATCGCCTTGCAGCCGTCGGATCTCCTGAACGTCAAGGAGATCCCGTTGTGGGCCCAGCAGGAGGCAGTCAGCCTGGAGGGCGAAGTGAAGTTCCCGGGCGTGTATCACATTGCGCGCGGCGAGACACTGCGTTCGGTTCTGGCGCGCGCCGGCGGTATCACGGAATTCGCCTTTCCGCAGGGCGCGGTCTTTACGCGTGGCGACTTGCAGCAGCGCGAACAGGAGCAGATCGACTTGCTCGCGGGTCGGCTGCAGAACGATATCGCGTCGCTCGCGCTGCAGGGGGCGAGGGCCAACCAGGCCCAGTCGACCCAGGCGCTGCAGGTCGGACAGTCGCTCCTCGGGCAGCTGCGCAGCGCGAAGGCGGTCGGGCGCCTCGTGATCGATCTCAGGGCTGTGCTCGCTGCCGATGTCGGCGGGAAGGCGGATCTCTCCCTGCGCGGCGGCGACCGGCTGATCGTTCCCAGGCTGCGCCAGGAAGTGACGGTGATCGGTGAGGTGCAGAATTCAACCTCGCACGTATTCCGGCCCGAGCTGGCGCGCGACGATTACATCGCGCTCTCGGGCGGTGCGACCCGCAAGGCCGACCGCGGCCAGATCTACGTCGTACGGGCCGACGGCACCGTTACGGGGAATGCAGGTTCGCGCTGGTTCTCCCGCGCGTCCGCGGTCACCATGCGCCCAGGCGACACGGTGGTCGTGCCGCTCGACACCGAGCGACTGCCGGCACTACCGCTGTGGCAGGCGGTGACGCAGATCCTCTATAACTTGGCGATCGCCGCGGCAGCGGTGCATTCGTTCTAGGTTGAGCGGCCGACCGTGATTCTCTGATGTACGCTTTGGTTTCGCCAGACGCGTGACGCGACGACAAGGACTATTGCCATGAGCCAGGAATCCTCCGAGACACCCGGGCGCATGAGTCACGAGCGAGTTGGCGGGGACCAGCGTCTGGTCTACGTATTGCAGGCGGACGCGATGTCCAGGGATTCCTCAACTGGCGCAGGGCCGGTTGACTTGTGGCCCGCGCTCTCCGAGGGGCGATGGCTGCTACTCGGCGTAACGAGCGCATTCCTGCTTGCCTCAATCGTGTACGTCTATACGGCTACTCCATGGTACAGAGCGCAAGTGGTGTTGTTGCCGGCCGCCATACAGGCGGGGCAGGGACTGGCCGGCCAACTCGGCGGACTCAGCAGTCTCGCAGGACTCGCCGGAATTCCGCTGCGCGGTGGTGATTCCGCGGAGCCGCTGGCCGTCCTAAAGTCGCGAGACCTGTCGCGCGCTTTCATCGAAGAAGAAAAGCTGCTGCCGGTACTGTTTTCCGACAGGTGGGACGCCCGGGCCGGTAGGTGGAGGAGCAGCGACGCGGCCGACCAACCCGACATCCGGGACGCCGTCAAGTACTTCAACGAAAGAGTTCGTTCAGTTCAGGAGGACAAGAAGACCGGGCTTCTTACGTTGAATATCGAGTGGCTGGACGCGCCGACGGCGGCGAGATGGGCGAATCTGCTAGTGGCGCGCGCCAATGATGTCATGAGAAGTCGCGCGGTTGCGGAGGCGCAACGCAACATTGCCTTTCTTCAGAGCGAGTTGAAATCAGCCAACGTCGTTTCTTTGCAGCAATCGACAGGGAGACTGCTCGATCGGGAATTGGAGACGCTGATGCTTGCACGGGGCAAGCCAGAATTTGTTTTTCGCGTGGTGGATCCGGCCGAGATACCGAAGGAGCGATCCAAGCCCAAGCGCGCGCAGACTGTCGGGTTCGCAGCATTACTTGGACTTGCACTTGGTGGCCTACTCGCCGTTCTAAGGTATCGGATGCAGGCACGTCGCGGATCGACTCAAGTGCGAACCCCTGCTTAACGCTTTTAGTCACCTATCCCATGCGGAAAGCTCTGATCACAGGGGTCACAGGCCAAGACGGCGCCTATCTTGCGCAGTTCCTGCTTCAACGGGGCTACACGGTATTCGGCGCCTATCGACGGACTAGCAGCACTAACTTTTGGCGCCTCCAGGAACTCGGTATAGACCAAGATTCGGGCCTGCAATTGGTCGAGTTTGATCTCACGGATCAGGGGGGCATCTTCAGGCTTGTCGCTCAGTGCGAACCCGACGAGATCTATAACCTCGCGGCCCAAAGCTTCGTCGGTGTCTCCTTCGCCCAACCCGCGACGACGACAGCAATCACCGGTATTGGCGCTGTCTATCTACTAGAGGCAATTCGCGCCATCAATCGGAGAATACGCTTTTATCAGGCATCAACGTCCGAGATGTTTGGAAAGGTTCAGGAGACTCCGCAGACGGAGAGCACGCCCTTCTATCCGCGCAGTCCATACGGTATCGCGAAGCTGTATGCACACTGGATGACGATTAACTATCGTGAGTCCTACGATATGTTTGCCGCCAGTGGAATACTCTTCAATCACGAGTCCCCTCTGCGCGGGCGGGAGTTTGTCACCCGGAAGATCACAGATGGCATTGCAAGGATCGTTACCGGGAGACTGGACTGCCTTGAGCTAGGCAATCTTGACGCTCGGCGTGACTGGGGCTTCGCAAAGGAGTATGTCGAGGGCATGTATAAGATGCTGCAGATCGACAGGCCCGACGAGTTTGTGTTGGCTACGAATCGTAGCGTCAGCGTTCGCGACTTTGTCACGATGACATGCAAGGCAGCGGGATTCGAATTGGCATGGAGGGGCGCACGCGAGGCAGAACATGCGGTTGATCCCGCGTCTGGTCGCACCATCGTGCGAGTTTCGCCGGCGCTATATCGCCCGGCGGAAGTTGACGCGCTAATTGGCGACCCCACGAAAGCTAAGACTATCCTCGGCTGGGAGGCCACCACGGATCTGGAAGCGCTCTGCTATCTAATGTATTCGGCCGATCTTCAGCGGATTCGAAGCGGGCTATCCTTCTAGCGATGTTCAATCGCGTGCTTCTCACCGGCGCGAACGGGTTCACAGGGCATTACGTTCGAAGAGTCCTGCGCGCCAAGGGAGACGAGGTGCTTGGCGTCGAGCTGCAGGGCTCGGCAGCTGAAGCGGAAGACTCTGCGACCGTGCAGTGTGACCTTACTTCCGACCTAGGCTCACTTCGATCTGCTGTGAATGATTTCCGCCCGACGCATGTGCTGCATTTGGCCGCCCTGTCACACGTGACGGCGTTTTCGCCGTTGGACTACTATCGCGTGAACGTACTAGGCACGGAGAATCTATTAAGTCTGCTGAGAGAATGTGGAAGCCCAGTCAAGAAGATCGTAATCGCGAGCAGCGCTAATGTATACGGCAACGCCGCGAGTTCGCCAATCAAAGAGGCGACGCCTCCTTCCCCGATCAATCATTACGCTGCCAGCAAATTCGCGATGGAATGCATCGCGAGAACAGAGTTTTCCCGATTACCGATCATTCTGGCTCGACCGTTTAATTACACGGGGAGGGGGCAGTCGGAGCTCTTCCTTGTTCCGAAAATCGTGCGCCATTTCGTAGAAAGGCGTGAATTCATCGTCTTAGGTGATACGAATGTAGCGAGGGACATCTCGGACGTACGATTCGTCGCGGATGCGTACGCGCGGTTGCTCGACACACAGGACAACGGTTTCATCGTCAATATATGTTCGGGTCGAGCTGTTAGTGTCCGTGCGCTTGTAGACATGATGTCGCAAATTGCCGGTTGGCCAATTGACGTCCAAAGGGATGACAGCCTGGTACGCGTGAACGAGGTCAAGTCGCTCTGCGGCGCTAATGCGCGACTCCGCGAGGCCATCGGAGAGTTTTCCGTGCCGCCTTTGATAGACACGCTAACGTGGATGTACGCAGCGAGGCCACAGACTTGAAGGTCTGCTTCTACGCAAACGTGTCGAAGGAAGACATCGACAAGATTGAGTTCTATTCGAATGATGTTCGTATACTTCGAGAGCTCGGTCACGAAGTAGTTATCGCACAGACGCTTGCCGAGCTGTTGCTGGTTGGAGTTGTCGAGGTCTTCTATGTCTGGTGGTGGAATCGCGCCCTTGCAGCGATATTGCTAGCCAGATTCCATGGCGTCCATGTAGTTATATGCGGAGTCTTCGACTATTTCATCCCCTGCCCAAATAGATACGACTATGTGAGTCGTCCTGGCTGGCAGCGATTCCTAATGCGACGTGCACTACGAGAGGCAAATACGAATATTTTCGTGTGTCAGTACGAACATGACTTGATATGCAGATTTTTCTCGGTAAACAATCCGAAAATGATTTACTTGGCCGTTGACGAAGGTCGCTATCCCGTAAAGACGTCAGCCCCCGAATCAAAGAGGCTTTTGAATATCTCGTGGTCGGGGGAAGGGAACGCGCAACGCAAGGGCCTGTTCGAATTGATTGAGGCGCTACCCCAGATCCGATCGCGGCACCCCGAAGCGACGCTCGTAATGGCCGGCAGACCGGGCGCGGCGCTACAAGCGTTACGGGAGCGAGCAGGATTCCTGCGACTCGGTGGCGCTGTTCAATTCATTGGAGAGCTGTCGATGGAGGACAAGGTCGAGCAGCTGCAGCGCGCATCCTTGTACGTCCAGCCTTCTATTTATGAAGGATTTGGCAGCGCGGTTGCGGAAGCTATGGCTTGCGGGACGCCAGTCGCCTGTACGTTGGCGGGCTCCTTGCCCGAAGTTATGGGGTCCCACGGAGTCGCGATTCTCGGATCAACTCCGCAGGCGATTTCCGAGGCTGTTATCGCGTTCTTAGATCTGTGTGACGCGGACCAGCACACCATTGGGGCTAATTGCGCCACTTGGGTTCGCCGTCAGTTCTCGTACGAATCGCGCAAGGAGAAGCTGGCGAGCGTCCTAAGAGAGCTAGGTCGGGTCTGACGTGCGCGTGACTCTGATGTGCGAGTCGATGCGGCGATCTTTCGCGGTGCCGCTGTCAGCGCGGAAGTCCAGCGAGTAACTCAATGTACTGGTGCCTCACATTAGTCCCGTTGCTTCTTATCGCTGCTGTGCATTTCGGTGGGCAGCGACGCCAAGAACTTTGTTTCAGGAGCTCGAACTACTGGGTTGCGTTCTATGTTGCTGGCTACTTTCTTCCAATTCCGATGTTCGCCAAGGGGTCGGACGGCTGGAGTGAGACTTGGGGCTACGCATTTTCCACGTTCGACGACTCTCTAATGAAGGCCGTTGCGTTGGCTACGATTGGAGGTTTGATACTGTCGCTTTCTTCGACTTCGTATCAGCCTGATACGAATACGTTAGGTGCGGCGGCGCGTACGAGGCGACCGATTGCGATTTCTCGGCGCGCGGACTTTTCGATCTCAGGGCGGAGAATTGCTGCATTGGCAGCCGTCTGTCTAGGAGCGCTCTTCGTCGGCGTAAGGCTAGTCGGAGGGGTCTGGTTTTTAGTGCAAAACCTAGGGGACCGTATCAACCTCTTCGCTGGACTGAACGCGTTCTTTCTACCGCTCAACATGCTTATTGGAATGAACTTCGCCATTGCCGCAGTTCGGGCGGTCGGGAACAAGTTCCCTGCAGCGATAGAGGCCGCCCTCCTTGTCACAACATTGGGTGCGCTCATGCTGATGGGGCAGAAGGCGAATCTTTTTATCTTGGTGTTGGGTATCGCCATCATCAAGATGCTGCCAAGGGGTGGTGTCGGTGTTGGATGGTTGAGCGTTGCGGCGTTGCTTGGAGCGAACGCGCTGATGATCTATGAGTTCGTATTTCGTGAAGCGATTTCGATCGGTGTCGATCCTGAGCGTCTCACTGTTCAGGGTTGGCTGGGCTATTTAATACCCCAAATCACTGGCAACTTGATGCAGATTCAGAACCTGACCGTGCTCGTCGAAGGCGTTCCCGCGACTCAGCCGTATTTGTTTGGTGCCACGTACATTGCGTTCTTCACGTTGATACTTCCGCAATCGTTAGTCGCTGCGAAGCCGCTCGCCGCCGCCGGCGTACATACACTTGCATTCTGGCCAGAGGTGGTCATTCGCGAGAGCACTACAATGCCGCCGGGCCTCTTTGGAGAGGCGTACCTGAATTTCGGGCCCGCAGGCTTCCTGGCCCTGTGCGCGTTGGTTGGTCTGCTTCTGAGATACGTCGAACGGCCCTTCATGTTCCGCAAAGGTCTTTCGGCCATGAGTATCGTGCGTATCGCAAGTGCGGGCGCTATGTCTCTGCACTTCATTCGGGGGGAATTCTTTTCGCCGTTCCTGATTCTCGTTGGCATACTCGCAGGCGCCCGACTGGTAATGATTCGCCACACGGCGGCGGCGGCGGCGCCGCTAGTAATTCTCGGAGAATCGGCGGCGTTTCGTCGCTAACGTCGCGGTGAAATTGATTCGTCGGCATATGGATGTTGCTTGGCGGAAATGCATGCACATGACGCCGAGCGTGAGTGCAGCGGCTATGGGTTTTCGTGCGCGACCGCGGTAACGCTCGTGGCGGCGGCGCGGTATTCGCTGCAGTAGCGATTACCGCGAGCGTGCCGGGGCTCGTCGTAGGCGCTCAACTGCTCGCGGCGCTAATCGTCACGCCCGCCGAGCTTGGGACTATTCGCTGGATCGAATCGGTTCTGGCCATCCTGTTGTTGTTGGCTTCATGCGGCATGCCGGCAGTCGCATTCAGAGAAGCGGCTTTGCACAAGGAACGTTCAGCACTGGGAAGGCTTTTAGTCAGAACCTCGGCGCCAGCCATAGTCGCCAGCCTGTGCATCGTGGTCATCGGTGTTGTCTCAATGGCGTGGACGACTTTCACGCTCGCTCGCGAACTGTTCCAGCTTCTGGTCATCGCACTGGGGTTGTTGATTCCAGCGAGCGTCGCGCGCACTGAGATAGCGGTCATTCAGGGCGCAGGACTGGCGCGGCGCTATTGGTTGGGAGTGCTGGGGCTTGCGATTGCCGGCATCCTGGTCCTAACCGCGTCGACCCGTGAATTGGGAGTACAAGGTTGGATCGCCGGGCGATATGTCTGCGAAATCGCGCTGGCAGTAATCCTCGGGCGAACGATTGTGGGGGCCGGCACTCGTTCGACTGTCTCGGATGGTGCGGTGCGGTTATCGCCGAAAAATCTTCTTCGCGCTGGCTTCGCAGCGAATCTTGCGTTGGTTCTGAGGGCACTCTGCGACAACATTCCGATCCTGCTGCTTCGTCGCCAAGAGACCCCGGCGGACGAGATCGGATTTTTCGGGCTCGCGACGCTGCTGATGTTTGCTCCTGCTCTGTTGATGTCCGGGTTCGTGCAGGTGAATGTGCCAAAACTGGTTGTCGTTCATGAAGATCGACTCGGGTTTCGGGGCACGCTGCACAAAACTATTCGATCACTGATTCTTTCAGCGTCGGCGGGCCTGGTTGTACTTTGGGTGATCAGTCTATGGCTGAAGGCTCACGCGCTGTCCGGGTACTCTCGTGCTTGGATTGCGATCATATTACTCAGTGGCTCATTGCCGTTCCGTGCAATAATTCTTGCATCCGGATGTGCGTTGGTTGCAAGGGCCCGCTACGCTTCGTCGTCATGGGCCACAGTGTTGGAGTTCGCGCTCGTACTCTCGGCGGTTGCATTGCTGCACCCGGACACCGCGTCGGGTATGGCAGTGATAGTTCTGATCGCAAGTGCCGGTGCTGCTTTACTCTCAAGTGTCATCTTACGGCGACAGGCGCGCTTTTAGGCGTGCGGTGCGCTCGACCTGCCTAGCCTGCGGCGGGCGTCTGTTTTCAGATCGTAGGGAAGCACGGGTGGTCATTTTCGAGTGTCTGGATGAACCTTGGAATGCCTGGAGCAAAAACATTGTGAATTGTTACGTCTGCGGCTCCTGCAGGTCACGTGCATCTGTGTTTGAGGGCCCTATCGAGCGACGGTTTGACATGCCAGTGTTACCGATGGATGTTTACCGTCAGCGCCGATGCGCGGATTGCGGCCTGCTTTTTGTCGACTGTAATGTGTCGGATGCCTATCTGGCCAATTTGTACTCACAAGAGACATTGCAATGGCAGCGTGATTACGTTGGTCACGGAAAAGCGACGCCAAGTATCGGGACGTCGCGGCAGCCGGAGTTCAGAGAGGTGTGGCGCGTCGCGAAGGCTATTAGGAATCCGGCTACCGGGGACCGATTGCTGGATTTTGGGTGCCAGACGGGGGAGTTTGGAGCCGTAGTCAAGGACGATGCGGGACTGCTTCCCTATGGCATCGAACTATCGGCCGACTATGCCGCTGCCGCTCGAGCGAAGTGGGGTCCGGACGCTCGGGTACATGAAGGGGACATAGAATCGTCTGGATTTCAAGCGGCGAGCTTCGCGTACGTGAGTGCTCAGGAGACCCTCGAGCACATGCCGGATCCGCGTAAGGTGCTTCGCAGCTTTCGAGACTTGATAGAGGCTGACGGCATTCTCATCGTCTCCGTCCCGTCCTCTCATTACTTCATTCTGAAGTTCTGGGTCTTCAGATTGATTCGGGCGGCGTCCCGGTTCGTCGGTCTCCGCAATAAGAGCCCATCGCACGAGCGTGTGCTCGTGCACACCCATCTTTACAATTTCACGCCAAAATCCCTCGACCGCCTTCTCCACGGGGCGGGCTTTAGAGTGGAAGTAGTCTCTGGAATCGGCTGGCATGGAAGAATGGCCCGAGTTGGCCGCGTGATTGCAAGTTTGGTAAGGATCACTACGCTGCAGCGCGTGTATCTCTATCCGAGCTTGTTGTGCGTCGCTCGCCCTGTGTCGACGTCCCCCCGCTTTTGAGTAGCAGTAGGGTTTAGAGTTTAACCCCGGCCCGGAGGTTAGACGTGAAGAAGCGGTACACGGAAGAGCAGATTATTGGGTTCCTGCGGGAAGCGGATAAGGGGATT
>JBAVOB010000102.1:0-6901 GCA_049691655.1 Steroidobacteraceae bacterium
GAACGGCACGCAGCTGTCGCTTGCGCTGGCCGTCGAGGGCGTGCTGCAGACGGGGCGGCTGCTCCGCACCGCGATCAGCGCCGGGGCGCTCAGCGTCGAGGCGCTCGCCGGCAGTCATGCGGCCTTCGACGCACGCATCCACGCGAGCCGCGGACAGCGCGGCCAGATCGAGGTGGCGCGACGCTTCCGTGAACTGTTGACCGAGAGCAGCATCCACTCGAGCCACGCGAATTGTGACCGCGTGCAGGACCCGTACGCGATCCGCTGCATGCCGCAGGTGCTCGGCGCGGCCTGGGACACGCTCGAACACGCCTGCGCCGTCGTGAACGCGGAATGCAATGGAGCGACCGACAATCCGCTGGTCTTCGGTGACGACATTCTGTCGGGCGGCAATTTTCACGCCGCGCCCCTCGGCTACGTCTGCGACTTCCTCGCGGTCGCGGTTACCGATGCCGCCTGCATGGCGGAGCGCCGCATCGATCTGCTCAACCGCGGCGTCAATCCACGGCTCAAGCTTTTCCTGACGGAGCGGCCGGGGCTGGAATCCGGTTGCATGATCGCGCACGTCAGCGCGGCCGCGCTCGCATCGGCGAACAAGACGCTCGCGCACCCGGCATCGGTCGACTCCATACCGACCTCCGCGGGTCAGGAAGATCACGTGAGCATGGCGCCCTGGGCCGGCGAGAAACTGCTGAGGATCTGCGAGAACACGGCAACGGTCCTCGCCATTGAGTTACTGGTAGCCGCGCAGGCGGTCGACGCGATGCGGCCGCTCGCCTCGAGTCCCGCCCTCGAGCGACTGCACGCGCGCGTTCGCGCGGCCGCGGCGTCGAGCACGGCGGACCGGCGGCTCGACCGAGACATCGCAGCGGTAGCGCTGCTGGTGATGCGGGGAGCATTTTCCGGAGCATGAGCGGCTGGTCGGCGCCGCACCGGCGCAGAGGCGCGGACGCATAACGCGTAGCACGCCGCATGCGCCGGCAACAGGGTATTATGTGAACCGTGCGGTTACGGAGATGAATTCCGCAGCCGCTGTCCGGTACACTCAACGGGGTCGGCCGGGCATAGAAGATTCGATCGCGTAGAAGAGCCCGCCGCCGGGAAAGCGTGATGTCCTTGTTCATCGATTCGGCCAGCCGTTTCGTCCAGGCGCAGGGCGCGAATTTCGCGCTTACGTGTCCGCGCTGCCTGGTCTACTCGCACGTCTCGTTGATGGCGTCGCCGCGTTTCGAAGACCTGGTTGCGCACAAGCCAGCGCAGGTGGGCGTGGTCTACGGCTGCGATTCGTGCCACGCGCCGATTTTCCTCCGCTACCCGGTCAAGGTGTACACCGCGACGCGCATCGAGCTTTCGCCGCAGTACTCCGAGGTGGAGCGCAGCCGCGAGAAATTCTCCTTTACCTACCTGCCCGAGGAAGTCGAAACACTGTTTCGCGAGGCGCTCGTCTGCTACGAGAACAACGCACCCAATGCCTTCGCCTCGATGTGCCGCCGCGCGGCACAGGCGATGTTCGCAGATCTCGGCGAGAGCGCGCGGCCCCGTCTGCTCGAGCAGTTGAACGAAGTGCGCGACATGGCGGAGATCGACGACGACACCTTTGCCGTCGTGAAGCGCGTCGTCTACGGCGGGGAATCCATCGGGTGGTCCCCGCTGCCGCTGGTCGATGCCTACCAGTCGGGCGTGCTGCTCGAGACGATGAAGGACCTGCTGCACCAGACCTACGTGCGGCGCGGACGGCTGCAGCAGGCGATGATGGTGCGACGCTACTTCAACGAAGAATCCACCGGCCGCATCACGCGGTTCCCCAAAGCCACCGGCTGAGGCTCGGCCGGCGCCGAGCTTGCACTGCGCGTGACGGCTGCGCCGCTCGCGCCTCAGCCGAGCCAGTGACGCGCGTTGCCGAATATCCGCATCCAGCCGCTCGATTCACCGACGCCGTCCGGCCGCCAGGAATTCTGCGCATAGCGGAAGGACCGCTCCGGATGCGGCATCGTGATCGTGATCCGTCCGTCGGCATTGCTGAGCGCCGCGATGCCGTCCGGCGAGCCGTTTGGGTTGTGCGGATACGAGCGCGCGACCGCTCCCGCGCCGGTGATGTAGCGGAAAGCGATGAGCCCGCCGGATGCGCAGCGCTCGGCGTCCGGTCCCGAACGAAACTCGGCACGGCCCTCACCGTGCGCGACGGCAACCGGCAGCACCGAGCCGGCCATGCCCGCAAACAGAATCGACGGTGAGTGCAGGATCTCCACCAGGCTGAAGCGGCCCTCGAACTGCTCGGAGCGGTTGCGCACGAAGCGCGGCCAGAGTTCGGTGCCGGGGATGATTTCCTTCAGCGCGGCGAACATCTGGCAGCCGTTGCACACGCCGAGTGAAAATGCATCCGGGCGCGCGAAGAACGCCGCGAATTCGCCGCGCAGCCGCTCGTTGAAGAGAATCGATTTCGCCCAGCCTTCGCCCGCACCGAGCACGTCGCCATAGGAGAATCCGCCGCAGGCGATCAAGCCCTTGAACTCGGCAAGCCGGCGCCGGCCCGTCAGCAGGTCGGTCATGTGTACATCGTGCGCCTCGAATCCGGCGCGCTCGCACGCCGCCGCCATCTCGACCTGGCTGTTCACGCCCTGCTCGCGCAGCACCGCGAGTTTCGCGCGCGCACCGCGCGCGACGTACGGCGCGGCGACGTTCTCCTCGGGATTGAACGTCAGCGCGACCCGCAGACCCGGATCGTGCTCATCCAGCATGGCGGCGAATTCCTCGTCGGAGCAGTCCGGATCATCGCGCAGCCGCCGCATGCGCCAGGACGTCTCCGACCATGCGCGGCGCAGGTCCTTCCACGACTCGTCAAGCAGCACATCTGCGACCGAGATGCGGACGCGCATGTCGGTCGTCGGATGGCCGATGACGAACACGTCGTCGCCGAGGCCATGCTCGCGCAGCACAGCCAGCGCGCGGCCCGAGCGGGCCGCCGGTACCTGCAGCACCGCGCCGAGTTCCTCGGAGAACAACTGCGCAAGTGCTGCGCCGCGGGCGCTCGGCAGCATCACAGCCACGCCACAACGCCCGGCAAACGCCATCTCGACGAGCGTCACGAACAGTCCGCCATCGGAGCGATCGTGGTATGCGAGCAGCAGATCCTCCGAGCGCAGCGCGCGCAGCGCACGGGCGAATCCGGCGAGCCGCTCGGGCGCGTCGCAGTCGGCGGGCTCGGAACCCAACTCGCCGTACACCTGCGCAAGCGCCGACGCCCCGAGCCGGTTGCGTCCCGCACCGAGGTCGACAGCGATCAGCTCGGTGTCGCCGAGGTCGGTGCGCAGCTGGGGCGTCAGGGTGCGGCGCACGTCGGCGACCGGCGCGAACGCGGAGACGATGAGCGACACCGGCGCAACGACGCTCTTCTCGGCGCCCTGATCGTCCCACGCCGCCTTCATCGACAGCGAATCCTTGCCGACCGGGATGGCAATGCCGAGCGCCGGACACAGCTCCTCGCCGATCGCGCGCACCGTCGCGTACAGCGCGGCGTCCTCGCCGGGCTCGCCGCTCGCGGCCATCCAGTTCGCCGACAGGCGGATCGACCCGAGCGCGTCGATGTCCGCGGCCAGCATGTTGGTGATCGCCTCGCCGACCGCCAGCCTGCCGGAGGCCGGGGCGTCGAGCACCGCGACCGGCGTACGCTCGCCCATCGCCATGGCTTCGCCGGCGTGGCCCGCGTAGTCGGCGATGGTCACAGCAACGTCCGCGACGGGCACCTGCCACGGGCCGACCATCTGGTCGCGGCTCACCATGCCGCCGACCGTTCGGTCGCCGATCGTGACAAGAAAGGTCTTGTCGGCGACTGCCGGAAACCGCAGCACGCGATAAGCGGCCTCGCGTACGTCGATCGCATGGAGGTTGAGCGGCCGCGAAGCGGGGCGCAGCGATCGCGCGGCACGCGTCATGCGCGGCGCCCTGCCGAGCAGCACCTCGAGCGGCATGTCGACCGGATCGTTGGCGAAGCGCGTGTCACGGACGACTAGGCGTCCGCTCGCATCGATCTCGCCGATCACCGCGCACGGGCAGCGCTCGCGCTCGGCGATCGCGGTGAATTCGGCAACGCGATCGGCGGCTACGATCACGACATAGCGCTCCTGCGCCTCGTTGCACCAGATCTCCATCGGCGAGAGGCCCGACTCGGCGCTCGGCACCGCGCGCAGATCCACGCGCGCGCCCCGCTGGCTGTACGCCACCGCTTCCGGCACCGCGTTCGACAGGCCGCCCGCGCCGACGTCGTGGATCAGCAGAATCGGATTGTCCTCGCCCCGCGCCCAGCAGCGATCGATGACCTCCTGCGCGCGCCGCTGGATCTCGGGATTGCCGCGCTGTACCGATGCGAAATCGAGATCCACGCTGCTCGCGCCGCTCCCGACCGATGACGCCGCCCCACCGCCGAGCCCGATGAGCATCGCCGGCCCGCCAAGCACGACCAGCCGCGCCCCGACCGGAACTTCGCTCTTGTCGATGTGCGGTCGGCGGATGTTCCCGAGTCCGCCCGCGATCATGATGGGCTTGTGATACCCGCGCATTCGGCCGCGCGCATCGCCGGGCGCCGCGATCTCGAACGTACGGAAGTAGCCACAGATGCCCGGCCGCCCGAATTCGTTATTGAACGCCGCCGCGCCGATCGGCCCTTCCAGCATGATCTCGAGGGGCGAAGCGATGCGCGCCGGGCGCCCGATGCCGCGTTCCCAGGGTTGTGCAAAACCGGGAATCGCAAGATGCGAGACCGAAAAACCTACCAACCCCGCCTTCGGCTTCGCGCCGCGTCCCGTCGCACCTTCGTCGCGAATCTCGCCGCCGGAACCGGTGGCCGCCCCGGGAAACGGCGAGATCGCGGTCGGGTGGTTATGCGTCTCCACCTTCATGAGGATGTCGATCGGCTCGCGGCGCGCCGCATACACCCCGCTGTGCGGGTCGGGAAAGTAGCGCTCGCCCACTGCGCCTGCGATGACCGCCGCGTTGTCGCGGTAGGCGGAGAGCACGCCGGCCGGGCTGCTCGCATGCGTGTGACGGATCATCGCGAACAGCGACTGCCGCTCGGGTGCGCCATCGATGACGAACTGCGCGTTGAAGATCTTGTGGCGACAGTGCTCGGAGTTCGCCTGCGCGAACATCATCAGCTCGACATCGGTCGGGTCGCGGCCGAGCATGGCGAAGCTCTCGAGCAGGTACTGCATTTCGTCGGGTGACAACGCAAGCCCGAGCTCGGCGTTCGCCCTGGCGAGCGCCTCGCACCCCGCGCCCAGCGACATGCTGCGCAGGGGCTGCGGGTCGGTGTGCGCGAACAGCTGCTGCGCGTCCTCCAGCGCGAACAGCGGCGCTTCCGTCATGCGATCGAACAGGCGAGGCGCGATCGCGGCAAGCGCGTGCCGCGAGAGCGTTGCCGGCGCGCGTAACCGGTATGCGATGCCGCGCTCGATGCGCCGCACTGCGGCCAGGCCGCAGACGCGTGCGATATCGGTTGCCTTGCTCGACCACGGTGAGACGGTTCCGGACCGCGGCACCACCACGACCAGCTCGCCCGCATCGCCCGCCGCGTCGGCCGGTTCGCGCGGCCCGTACTCGAGCAGTCGACGCAGTACACCGCTCTCGCGCGCATCGAGCGGCCGGTCGAGGTCGACGAAATGCATGAACCGCGCCGCCAGCGATTGCAGGTGCGGATCGGCAGCGCGAACGCGCTCGAGCAGTTTGACGATGCGGAAATCGGAGAGAGCGTTGGGGCCTGCCAGAACCTGCATTACCCGCTACTTCCGCGGCACCGGGTCACCCGCGGGTCCGTATGCCCCCGGCATCGGAAACGGCGCGGCGCTGGTGCCTTCGAACGCGAGAATCTTGGCCGTTCCCTGCTTCTTCACCTCGTCGATGCGCAGGACGGAGTGCAGCGGGAGGTAAGTGCGCTTGACCCCCGAGAACTCCGTCTTGATGCGTTCTTCGGCGGGATCCAGCACCAGCGCGGAACGCTCCCCGAATACGAGTTCCTCTACCTCGATGAAGCCGAACAGCGATCCGTGGGCCACCTTGCGGGCATAAACCTCGTAAACCTTGCCTTGATTCACGAACAGGACCTTGAAAATGTGACTGGCTGCCATGGGGCGGGCGGGCTCATTCTGTAATGTCCGCTTATTATAAGGCCCGGTCTGCCCCGCACGCGGGGATGTCGCCGGGGGGCGAGGTCCGGTGGCCTCATTGTTGCGGGCGGGATCCATGGGGATCGAGGCTCGTGAGAGGGTGTGGAAGCAATGGCGCTGAAGCTCCGGGTGGTGAGCGAACAACGCCGCGCGCTCGGCGATCGGGCTTCGATCGTCGTCGGTGTGGGCGGCGGCAGCATCGGGCGCTCGGCTGACAACGACTGGGTGCTTCCCGACCCCATGCGCTATATCTCGGGGCGGCACGCGCGCATCCACTTTCGGCTCGGTGCGTACTATCTCGAGGACGTGAGCACGAACGGCATCTTCGTCAACGACGCGGATCGGCCGATCTCCCGCCAGGGCCTTTACCTGCTGAAGAATGGCGACCTGGTGCGCGTCGGCGATTACCAGCTGCTCGTCACGCTCGAGGAGTCCGCCGAAGCCGCTGAGCCCGCCGTGCTTTCGCCCGATGCCGCGGACACGCTGCTGTCACTCCAGACGGACACCGAGCCGGACGCGATCGTCGTCACACCGGTGGCAGTACCAGAATCCGCGGGCAGCGTCGCGCACACCGATATCGGCGCCTCGCTCAACCTGCAGGCGCTCATCGAGCGGCCGCCGCCCTCCGGCGCCGGTCTGCGGTCCACGAATGCCCGTGGGCAGGCGCTCGCTGCGCAGCTCCCCGAACTCGAGCCCGAAACTGAACCTGAACCCCATATAGTGCCGGGCGAAGCCGTCGCGCG
>JBAVOB010000103.1:0-1579 GCA_049691655.1 Steroidobacteraceae bacterium
GTCCATGCCCGAGCACGACGGTCTGGCTGGCCTGTTCCGCCGCCTTCACCAGTGTGACCAGCTGCTGACCGCCGGGCTCACCCTGGGGTTCGACCTGCGTCACCGCCACCTTCTTCGAGCCGAGACGGCCCTTCAGGGTCGGGTACCGCGGCAGGTTGATGCCTTCCTTCACACCCAGCACGGCCGGCATCGGCAGCGCGTAGACCTCCACGCCCGACTCCGCCTCGCGCCGGGCGCGCAAGGTGTTGTCTTCGATCTCGATGCCCTTGATGCCGTTGACGATCGGTCGCGCCAACGCGTGAGCCACGCGCACACCGATCTGGAAGTTGCCCGCGTCGGCGCTCTCGTTGCCGAACAGGATCAGGTCGAACGCGCCGTCCGTGGCCTCGATGCCCACGATGGCAGACGTGATCGCGGTGGCAGTCCGCTGCGGGTCCCAGTCGGCCGTGTCGATCGGCAACAGCACGGCCTTGTTGACACCGATGCTGGCCGCATAGCGCAGCTGCTCGTCGGCCTCGGCAGGGCCCAGCGTGAGCACGGTGGACTCGCCGCCGTGGCGCTCGACGAGCTGCACCGCCTCCTCCACTGCGCACTCCTCGTGCGGACTGGTGGTGAACGCGAGGTAGGCGGTGTCCACGGTCAGTCCGTCGGCACTGATGTTGATCTTGGCGCCGGGCGCCGGCACACGTTTCACGCAGACGAGCACTCTCATGGTCAGCTCTTCATGCGGCTGTCGGTCGGGTCGAACAGCGGGGTGGCGCCGGCGACCTCGACGGTGACCGGGTAGAGCTCGTTCATGTACATCACCTGCAGCTTGGTGCCGACCACGGCATGTTGCGGCGGGAGATACGCGAGCAGCAGGTACCGGCCGACCGACGGGCCGGCACCGGCCGTGGTCACCCGCGAGACGCGACCCTTGGCATCGAGGATGCGCTCGCCGGACAGCGTGAGGATCGGCTCGTTGCCACCGGTCGGGAAGCGGTCGTAGCCCTCGGCACACTTCTGCGAATCCATCGAGAGCGTGCACATGACCGCGACCGGGGGTTCCTCACGAGCGGCCAGGTAGGCCGCCTTGCCGAGGAAGTCGGCGCTCTTCACCTTCGGACGGGCCAATCCGGCTTCCACCGGGTTGTACTCGCTCTCCAGCTCGGCTCCCATCAGCCGATAGCCCTTCTCGATGCGGCCGGTCACCGCGTAGACGCCGATGCCCACGGGGATGATGTCGAACTCATCACCGGCGGCGAAGACGGCGTCCCACAGCAGGAGGCCGTGCTCCATGTTGGTGTAGATCTCCCAGCCGTTCTCGCCGACGTAGCTGATGCGGAACATCGTGCACGGCACACCGCCGATCAGCACTTCGCGCACCGCGCCGTACGGGAACCCGTCCTGGCTGAGGTCGTACCCTGCGGTCGTGTGGTCGGTGGTGATCTTGGCCATGGTCGCGGCTGCGTTCGGGCCCCAGACACCGAGCGTGCAGATGCCCTGCGAACGATCGGTGAACGTGACCGAGCCATCCGTCGGCAGGTACTTGTTGAACCAGTAGTTGTCGCGGCCACCGTCGAACGCACCGGTGATCACC
>JBAVOB010000104.1:0-8762 GCA_049691655.1 Steroidobacteraceae bacterium
GGTCTATCACCTGCACATGCACCTGGTCGGCGGCCGGCCGCTCGGCCCGATGCTGGCAACCTGAGGGCAGCATGGCAAAGCGAGCCCGCCGCAGTACCCGGCGCACGGCCGCCAGGCGACGCGCCCCGGCCAAGCGGTTGAACCGGCCGGTACACCGCAAGCTCTACCCCGCGATCGACCCATACCGTACCGGCCGGCTCCGGGTCTCGCCCGTGCATGAAATTTACTACGAGGAGTGCGGCAATCCGCGCGGCAAACCGGCCGTGTTCGTGCACGGCGGCCCGGGTGGTGGCCTCAGTCCGCGCATGCGGCGTTTTTTCGATCCGCGGCGCTACCGCATCGTGCTGTTCGACCAGCGCGGCTGCGGGCAGAGCACGCCGCTCGCGAGCCTGGAGGACAACACTACCTGGCACCTCGTCGACGACATGGAGCAGCTGCGCACACTCCTCGGCATCGAGTGCTGGCAGGTGTTCGGCGGATCGTGGGGCTCGACGCTGGCACTCGCGTATGCGCAGGCGCATCCCGGTCGCGTGACCGAGCTCGTGCTGCGTGGAATTTTCATGCTGCGCAGCTGGGAGCTTGGCTGGTTCTACCAGGATGCGGGCGGCGCGGCGGCGCTGTTCCCCGACCTGTGGGAACGGTACGTCGCACCGATTCCGCCCGCGGAGCGCGGCGAGATGATCCGCGCGTACTATCGCCGCCTGACGAGCGACGACCGCGCTACGCTCATCGAAGCCGCGCGCGCCTGGTCGACCTGGGAAGGCGCGACGAGCTACCTGCATCTGAATTCCGATTACGTCGCGCAGTTCGAGGATGCAGAGTACGCGGCCACGTTCGCCCGCATCGAATGCCATTACTTCGTGAACGGCGGATTCCTGCGCAGCGACGCGCAACTGCTCGACGAAGCTGGACGCATCCGCCGCATCCCGGGAGTGATCGTGCAGGGCCGCTACGACGTCGTGTGCCCGATGCGCAGCGCCTGGGACCTGCACCGGGCGTGGCCCGAGGCGGATTTCCGCATCGTGGCCGACGCCGGCCATTCGGCGTTCCATTCCGGAACGATCCACGAGCTGGTCAGTGCGACGGACCGATTCGCTCGATGAACGCCTTGATCTGGCTCAACAGTGGCGCCCGTCGCCGCGCCGGTACCGACAGCGCCGCCAGCGTGTCGACGTGCCCGAGCCGCGGGTAGAGTTCCAGTTCCGAGGCGACCCCTGCTTTGCGAAGTGCGGCGTCGAGCTCGATCGCGTGCTCGGGGACCACGACCGTGTCGGCGCGTCCGTGGAACAGCGCGCTCGGCGGTGCAGCGCCATCGACATAACGCCCGGGCTGCCAGTCCGCCGGGGCATACGGGGCCGCAAAGATGGCGTACAGAAGGTCGCTGTTGGGCGTCAGCCAATAGGGACCGGACAACCCGATCAATCCCCGGATCCAGCGCCGGTCGCCGCCGGCGCGCTCGAGCCAGCGTGCATCGTAGGCGAGCATGGCCGCCTGATGTGCGCCGGCTGAATGGCCCATGACGAAGATGCGCTGCGGGTCACCGCCGAATTCGCGCGCGTGCTGGTGGACCCAGACCAGCGCCTCGGCTGCATCCTCGACGAAAGCAGGAAACCTGACCTTGGGGTAGAGCCGGTAATCAGGCACTACCGCCACGATTCCCTCGCTCGCCAACGCCGCCCCGACGAACCGGTATTTGTCTTTCGAGCCGCTGGCCCAGGTTCCTCCATACCAGAACACAATCACGGCATTGTCGTGCGCGCCTTGCGGAACGTACACATCGAGCCCATGCCGCTCGCCCGGTCCGTAAGCGATGTCCGCGTGCCGGTCGTAGGGGCCGACGACCGTCGGCACGTTCGCGAGGAAGAACTGCACGCTCTCGCAGGCTGCGAGGAGCGGCAACAGGCCAAGTAGCCCGGTCGCGATCGCGAGTGTCCTGCGCGTCAACATCTCGGCTGTCCTGTCAGCGCGCCGTCGGGCGTCACGATGCGTTGCGCAATGAGCCACAGGCGCGCATCCGCTGCATCGCCCTCGAACCATGCCTGCGCAGAACCGAGCCGGAAACTGTAGCCCCACTCGTCCATGTCGCGACACATGCGTTCGCGCCCCACGCCCTGCAGCTCGCCGGCCAGCAGAACCTGCAGGTAGCAGACGGCCGCCTCTTCCGCATCGTCACCGCCCGCGTCGCGATCCAGGCCCGCGCGCCGCTCGGGCGACTGGCAGATGAAATGAGCTGTCTCGTGCAGCACGGAGTGGAGCGGCGTATCGAGCCGCGCAAACACGGTCGACGCGCGCAATCCCGCCTCGCTGTCGCCCCAGTACGAGGCGGGGATCGGCTCCTGCGGCGCGACCAGCCGCAGTTCGAGCCCGTAGCGATCGAGCAGCAGGGCGACCTGCACTCGATCGGCGCTGGCAAGGCGCAAGACCGTGTCGGGATCGGCGCCGCGCGCGGAATTGCCGTCCATGCACCTGGCTTGGGTCAAAGCGTCGCAAGCCGACGCATGACCAGCGCGACGATGTCGCGCGCGAGCGCGGCACGCAGTACCGCCTGTTCGCGTTCCTTGGCAAGCACCTGGCTCTGATCGAAGCTGAAATCGCGGGTAGCGGATAATTCCTCGGGTGCCAGGATCTCCTTGCCGCCGGCGCTCACCGACAGGCGCACCGTGTAGACGAGCTCGTACTCGCGCGGAACGTTGCGGGCCGACACCGACAGCACGCGCTCGTCCAGGCGATCCTCGGCCACGTGGATGACCGCCGATGCCTGTTGCTCCTCGGCGACGAGGGCCGTACCCGCACCGATCAGCGCCTGGCGCAGTCCCAGCACGAAATCGCTCTGGTTATCCTTGTCCGCGACGTCGATGTGCATCGTGGCGAGCGTTCGCGGCAGCGCGACGCGGCCTTGCAGGTGGAAACCGCAGGCGCCGACCGCTGCGGTCGCAGCGAGGGCAACGGCAACGCCTGACCAGCGCCTGATTTCACGCCCGCTCATGCCGCGCCGTTCATGTGACGAGGTTCACCAGCTTGCCGGGCACGACGATGACCTTGCGCAGCGTCTTCCCGGCGACGAATTTTTGCACCGTTTCGTCGGCGAGCGCGGCCTCGCGCACGCGCGCTTCCTCGGCGCCAGCCGGCACGGCGATCCGCGCGCGGAGCTTGCCGTTGACCTGCACGACCAGCTCGACTGTCGCCTGCGCGAGCGCGCCGGGATCGGCCCTGCGCCACGGCTCGTCGCTCAGCGCGCGCCGATGGCCAAGCGCCCACCACAACTCGTGCGTAACGTGCGGCACCACGGGTGACAGCGCCATGACCGCGATCTCGAGCGCTTCCTGCGCGACGGCGCGGCCCGTTGAGGACTTGTCGTCGAAGCGCGCGATCGCGTTCAGCAGTTCCATGACCGCCGCGATCGCCGTGTTGAAGGTGCGACGCCGTCCGATGTCATCCGCCACCTTGGCGAGCGTATGGTGCGCGATGCGGCGCAGTTCGCGCTGTGCGCCCGTGACTGCGGAGCCGTCCACCGACGCTGCGGGTCCGCCGCCGGACAGGTGATCCCATACCGCCTTCCACAGCCGCCGGATGAATCGGTACGAACCCTGCACCCCCTCATCCGACCATTCGAGCGTCTGTTCGGGTGGCGCCGCGAACATCATGAACAACCGTGCTGTGTCCGCACCGAATCGTTCGACGAGGCTCTGCGGGTCGACGCCGTTGTTCTTCGACTTCGACATCGTGCCGAGCCCGTCCCACTCGACGGGCTGCTGATCGGCGATCAGCATCGCCCCGCGCCTCGCACCGGCAGCGTCCACCCGCACCTCGACGTCGGCCGGGTTGTAGTAAGTGCGACGCCCGTCGGCCCGTTGGCGGTAATAAATATCGTTCAGCACCATGCCCTGAGTCAGGAGGTTGCGGAACGGCTCGTCGAGCCCCGGCACCAGGGCGAGCTCGCGCATGACCCGCGTCCAGAAGCGTGAATAGAGCAGGTGCAGGATCGCGTGTTCGATGCCGCCGATGTACTGGTCGACCGGCAGCCAGTACGCGACGCGCTCGTCCACCATCGCCGCGTGCTGGTCCGGGCAGGCGAAGCGCAGGAAGTACCACGAGGAGTCCACGAACGTATCCATGGTGTCCGTCTCGCGCCGGGCGGGTCGAGCGCACTTCGGGCAGGAGCAATCGACGAACGACGGCGTGCGTGCGAGCGGGTTGCCGCTGCCGTCGGGCACGAGGTTCTCGGGGAGCATCACCGGCAGCTGCGTATCCGGCACCGGTACGACGCCGCAGGTAACGCAGTGAATGAGCGGAATCGGGCAGCCCCAGTACCGCTGGCGCGAGATGCCCCAGTCGCGCAGGCGCCACCGGGTGCGCTTCTGGCCAAGGCCGCGCGCCGCCAGCCCGGCGGCGATCCGGTCGCAGGCCGCGTGGAACTCGAGCCCGGAGAATTCACCGGAATTCACGGTGATGCCCGGCTCGCCGTAGGCATCGATCCACGGCTCGACCGCATGCTCGTACGCACCGGTCTTCGACCTCACCACTGTTGCGATCGGCAGCGCGTGCTGCAGCGCAAACGCGAAATCGCGTTCATCATGTGCCGGCACGCCCATCACCGCCCCCTCGCCATAACTCATCAACACGTAGTTGGCGACCCAGATCTCGATCGGTTGTGCCGTGAACGGATGCAGGACGTGCAGACCGGTCGGCAGGCCCTTCTTTTCCTGCGTCGCGAGGTCCGCTTCCATCACGCTGCCGCGCCGGCACTCCGCCACGAACGCGGCCAGCGCGCCGCCGCGCCCCGCCGCCGCGAGCGCGATCGGATGTTCGGCGGCGATCGCCATGAAAGTCACGCCGAAGAGCGTGTCGGCGCGGGTCGTGAACACCTTGAGCACGCCGTCGGCGCCGAGCAACGCGCGCGTGTCGGGAGCGTAGGGGAAGGCGATGTCACAGCCCTCGCTCCGCCCGATCCAGTTCGCCTGCATCGTCTTGACGCGCTCCGGCCAGCCCGGGAGCGTCGCGAGCGCGCCGAGCAGCTCCGGCGCGTAGCGGGTGATATTGAGATAGTACATGGGGATCTCGCGCTTCTCGATCAGCGCCCCCGTGCGCCAGCCGCGTCCGTCGATCACCTGCTCGTTCGCGAGTACCGTCTGATCGGCAGGATCCCAGTTGACGACACCGGTGGCGCGGTAGGCGATGCCGCGCTCGAGCATGCGCAGAAACAACCACTGGTTCCAGCGATAGTAGGCCGGGTCGCAGGTCGCGAGCTCGCGCCGCCAGTCGATCGCGAAACCGAGCGACTGCAGCTGCTGCTTCATGTAAGCGATGTTCTGGCGCGTCCAGCAGGCCGGAGGCACGCCATTCGCCAGCGCAGCGTTCTCGGCCGGCAGGCCGAACGCGTCCCAGCCCATGGGCTGCAGCACGTTGCGGCCCTGCATCCGCATGAAGCGCGCCAGCACGTCGCCGATCGTGTAGTTACGGACATGACCCATGTGCAGCCGGCCCGAGGGGTACGGAAACATCGACAGGCAATAGAACTTCTCGCGCCCGGGATCCTCAGCGGCCTCGAAGCTGCGATGCGAGTTCCAATAGTCCTGGGCCGCGCGCTCCACGCGCGCCGGCTCGTAGCGCTCGTCCATGGAAAATTGCCGGGATTATCAGCGTGATCGACAGCTCAAAAGGATACACGAGCCGGTCCCGCGGCGGCGAGGAAGCTCGCCCGGCACCGGCCCCCTCCGGCCTGTACGTCAGCCGATGCGTATCGGGATGAAAATCTGACTGGCGTCGCGCTGGATGAGCAATGCGACCGTCTTGCCGGATTTCCGCACCGCGCTCTCGAACTCCGCCACGCTCTTCACGGCTACGCTGTTCACGGCCAGGATGATGTCGCCCGGCTGCACGCCAGCCACCGCCGCGGGGCCGCCGACGTCTTCCACCACCAGCTCGCCCTGGGTCTTCACCTGGCGCCGCTCCTGGGCATCGAGCGGCCGCACGGTCAGGCCGAGCCGCCCGCTCGCGCTCGCAGCGTCCGCCGCGCGTCCGGCAACCTTGTCGCCCTCTTCCTTCAGGGCCGCCACCCTGACCGGCAACTGCTTCACCGCGCGATTGCGCCACACCTCGAGCTGCGCGGTCTCACCCGGCCTCACCGCGGCCACCAGGCTCGGAACCTGCGAGGAGCGATCGATATCCCGCCCGTCGACCTTCAGAATGACGTCGCCCGCTTGCACGCCCGCTTTGTCCGCCGGCCCGTCGTTCTCGACCGAACTGACGAGCGCGCCGCGCGGGCGGTCGAGTCCAAAGGATTCGGCGAGCTGCGCATTCACTTCCTGGATCGCGACGCCGATGCGGCCGCGCGTCACTTTGCCCGACTTGATGAGCTGATCCTTGACGTTCACCGCCACGTCGATCGGTATCGCGAACGACAGCCCCATGTAGCCGCCCGAGCGGCTGTAGATCTGCGAGTTGATGCCGACCACTTCACCGTTGAGATTGAACAGCGGCCCACCCGAGTTGCCGGGGTTGACGGCCACGTCCGTCTGGATGAACGGCACGTAGTTGTCGCTCGGCAGCGCGCGCGAGGTCGCGCTCACGATGCCGGCGGTCGCCGAATTCTCCAGCCCGAACGGCGAACCGATCGCGAGCACCCATTGGCCCGGCCGCAGAAGCTGCGGATCGCCGATCTTCACCGTGGGCAGGTTCTTCGCGTCGATCTTGAGCACGGCGACGTCCGACCGCCGGTCGACGCCGACGACCTTGGCCGTGTACTCGCGCCGGTCGGTCAGGCGCACCGTCACCTCGGTGGCTTCGGCCACCACGTGCGCATTCGTCAGGATGTAGCCATCGCCGCTCACGATGAACCCGGATCCTTCGCCGCGCTGCGGAATCGCCCGCCTGCCGCCGCCGCCGTGAGGGTTCGGAATGCCGAAGCGGCGGAAGAAATCGTAGAACGGGTCATCGGGCGTCAGCCCGCCGACGCCCTCATCGGCCGGCTCCGCCTTCTCCACCACCTGCACGTTCACCACCGCCGGCCCGAACCTCTCCACCAGTCCGGCAAAATCCGGCAGCCCGTGTGCATCGACCGCTGCGGCCGGGGCCCGCGCGGGGCTCATCGCCTGCGCCACCGCTGCCGCGGCAGGCGTGGTCGCAGGGAGGGTCGCCGAACCCGCGGCCGCGGTGGAAGACCGGGGCGAACAGGCGCTCAGTAACGCGACCGCGAGCACGAATCCGGCAAGACGCTGCACAACCGGCTGGTCCGACATGGGCAAGATCCTCTCTGGCAATCCGCTGGCAATAGGCGCAAAAAACATCGCGACAGTAGACTCAGGCGCGTGGCGGAAGTTCACGTCGCCCTGCAGTACGGCGGCCGAATTTCCCCCACACGGTGGCGAGCGCCGCGGCGGCCAGCGCCAGCATTACGATAGCGTAATTCCCCACGCGGGCATAAGGCGGCATCCCGAGCCGCGGCACAATCTGCGCGCGCAGCACTGTCGGCGCGAATTCGGGGGCGCGCGCGACGATCTCGCCATCGGGACCGATGATCCCCGAGATGCCATCGTTCGCCGCCCGCACCAGGTAGCGGCCCGATTCGATGGCCCGCATCCGCGCAATCTGGAAGTGCTGGTGGCGTGCGGTCGAATGCCCGAACCATGCGTCGTTGGTCACGTTCACGAGCACGTCCGCCGTGCGCAGAATGTGCAGGCGCGAGCCGCCGTAGGCGTCCTCGTAACAGATCGTGGGCGCGACGTTCAGCCCCGCCACCGCGAGCGGCGGCGGCTCCGCGGCGCCGCGCTCGAAATCGGCGTACGGCAGGCTCATCAGCCGCAGCCAACTGCGCACGAAACCCGGCACCGGGAAGAATTCCGCGAACGGGACCAGGTGATGCTTGTCATACCAGCTCACCGTGTCGCCCAGGGCGAGGATGGAATTGTAGTAGTGAGTGCCCGCATCGTCGGCACGCACTACTCCCAGCATGAGCGCCGAGCCGTGGCGTGACGTTGCGCTGTAAAGCCCGCCGAGGTACTGCGCGAGGTTATTCGCAAGATCCGGCGGCGCGGTTTCCGGCCAGAGGATGAGCCGCGCGCCCAGCGCCTGCTCGAGCGTAAGCCGCCGGTACAGCGCGAGCGTCGTGTCGCGATTCGCATTGAGCCATTTCTGATCCTGTGGGATCGCGCCCTGGACGATGGCGACCGTGACCGCAGGTCCGCTGGCCGCGGTCCACCGCACCGGCGCCAGGGCGAGCGCGCCGAGCCACGGCAGGCCGAGAACCGTCGCGGCCAGCACGCGCTCGCCGCGATTGCCGAGCACGAGCGTCGCGAGCGCTCCCGCCATCACGAGCAGCAAGGCGCTCACGCCGTACACGCCCACCACGGGCGCGAACGCGCGCAGCACCGTGTCGGTCTGCGAGTAACCGAGCGACAACCACGAGAATCCGGTCAGGAACCAGCCACGCCACCACTCAACGAGCAGCCAGGCCGCGGGCACACCGACCAGCCACCGGCACAACCCTTGCGCGGGCAGCCAGCGCGCGATCGCATAACCGAGCACCGCGTGGTAGGCGCCCATGATGGCCACCAACCCGGCCATGAGCCCGAACGCCATCCACAGCGGCGCCTGCCCGAAGACATGGATGCTCACGTAGAGCCAGTAGGTACCCGCGGCGAAGGTCCCGACGTTGAACCAGAAACCGATTGCCGCCGCGCGGCGCGGTCCGGTGTTCTGCCACAGCAGGAGCAGCGCGGCGGGCGCGAGGATCGCGCACGGCCACCAGCCGAGCGGGGCAAACG
>JBAVOB010000105.1:0-1802 GCA_049691655.1 Steroidobacteraceae bacterium
GCTTAGGCGCGCTCGGGTGGTGGTCCGACACCTTGACGATCACCATGCGGTCCTCGCCGAGCGCGACCGGCCCGCCGAGGCGGCCCTGCCCGGCCACCAGCGGGCTGAAGACCACGTCCTGCAGCTCGGTCGAGCTACCGAGCGGAGCGCCGCCGGCGCCGCGCTGGAAATCGGCGACTTCACCGGTCTTCAGGCCGAATTCCGCCACCAGCGCGTCGAGATCGGCGCCGGGTTGCTCGAGCTTGCGCTGCAGCTGCTCCTGGCGGTCGCCGAACAGGTCCGCGGCCTGGTCGCGTCGCAGCTGCGCCTCGATCTCGGGCCGCGCCTCGGCGAACGACTTCGCAGCCCCCGCCTGGATGCCGTCGAGCAGCAAGATGTGGTAGCCGAACTGCGTTTTCACCGGGCCGCGGATCTCGCCCTGTTTCATCGCGAACAGAGCGTCGGCAAACGGCCCGACAAAATAGCCGCGCTCCGCCCAGCCGAGGTCGCCGCCCTGCGCGGCGGAGCCGCTGTCCTGTGAGTACTGGCGGGCGAGCGCGGAGAAATCCTTGCCCGCGCGCGCCGCGGCGAGCACCTGCTGCGCCTTCGCGAGCGCCGCGGCGTCATCCTTCGGGTTCGTGACCTGCAGCAGTATGTGCCGCGCGCGGCGCTTCTCCTGCGTGACAAAGTGCGCCTTCGACTTCTCGTACGCGGCGCGCAGCTGCTCGTCGGTCACCTGCACCTGGGCTGCGAGCTGATCGAGCCGCAGCTCGGCGTAGGTCACGCGCGCGGATTCGGGATTCATGTAGAGCGCCTGGTGGCCGGCGTAATAGGCTTCGATCGCCGCGGCGCTCACCTGGGCGGGCGTCGCGAACTTCTCCGGTGCCAGCACCGTGTAGCGCACCTCGCGCTGCTCGTTCTCGAGCGCAAACAGCCGCTCGCTCTCGGCGCGCGTGAGGAAGTTCGACACGCGCAGCGCGTTCAGCACCTGCTCGCGCTGCAGGCCGAGGCGCACCTCGCTCTCGAATCCCGCGGGCGTCATGCCCTGGCTCGCGAGGCGCGCCTTCGCGACGCGCGCGTCGTACTTGCCGTCCACCTGGAACGCCGGAATCTGCGCGATGGTCTCGCCGAGCTGCTGCTCGCTCACGCGGTAGCCGAAGTCGCGCGCGCGGTTCGTCACCAGGCGCTCGACGATCATCGACTCGAGCACCCGGTCCTGCAGCTCCTTGCGCTGGGCCTCGGGAAGCTCGCCGCCATAGAGCTGCTGGAAGCGCGTCTGCTGGCGCTGCCACTCGCGGTTCGCCTCCTCGAGCCGGATGCGGTCGCCGTCAGCCTTGGCCGCGTAGCTCACCCGCCCGAAGCCGACGTCGACGATGCCGTAGGCGCCCCAGATCGCGAACACCAGGATCAGCGCCCCGAGCACGAACCAGGCAAGCCAGCTGTGCGACTGCAAGCCATCGCGGATTCTCTGCAGCATGCATCACCATCGGCGCAGGGCCACTGCGTCGCGAAAAATTTTCCCCGGGCCGGGAGAAATGGCGGAGCGGACGGGACTCGAACCCGCGACCCCCGGCGTGACAGGCCGGTATTCTAACCAACTGAACTACCGCTCCACGTTGGTGGGTGCTGAGGGGATCGAACCCCCGACATTCGCCTTGTAAGGGCGACGCTCTACCGCTGAGCTAAGCACCCTCGCCGGCGGCGCCATCGGGCCGCAGCGCCCCCCCAAGAAGGGGCGGCATTCTAGTGGATCGCACCCGGGGGTGCCAACCCCGCGGCCGCGCGCGTCAGTGCGCCTGCACGGCCTTCGGCGGGCGTCGCAC
>JBAVOB010000106.1:0-5504 GCA_049691655.1 Steroidobacteraceae bacterium
AGCTCGATGCGCTGCGCGTGCAGCTCGAGACGCAGCAGTCGGCCGAGCAGGAGCTGCGCGCGCAAGTCGAGGCGCGCACGCGCGAAGACGCGGCAATGCAGGAGAAGCTCACTGCGGCCGAGCAGAAGCTCACCGACCGCGACGAGATGCTGCGCATGGTGCGCGATGAACTGACGAAGAGCCAGCAGCACACGCAGGAAGTCGAAGCGGATCTGCTGGCGGCCGAAGACGCCATCGGCCGGCACGAGGCGGAACTGCGCGCCAAGGTGGCACAGGCCGAGGAAACCGCGCGGGAGACTGCGGCGGCGCGGGCGCAGGTCGCGGAAACCCGGGCGGCGCTCGAAGAGCGTGAGACCAAGATCCGCTCGCTCGAGGCCGAGACGAAGAAGAGCATCGCAGCGCTCGACAACATACAGCAGAGCATGCAGCGGCTCGATCCGCTCGCGCACTCCGCTGCGGACCTCGTCGCCGAGGGCGCGACGCGGCTGCTGATCCGCAAGGACGGCGATTCCGAGGTCGTGCACGTGCTGGGCCGGCGCACCACGGTGGGCCGCGAGCCCGACAACGACCTGCAGATCGACGCCCGCTTCATCAGCCGCCACCATGCCGTCATTCTCTGCGGGCCGGTGTACACGGTCATCGAGGACCTGAATAGCACCAACGGCGTGATGGTCAACAATCATCTCGTCACGCGTCATACGCTCAAGGATGGCGACACGGTCGTCATCGGCAAGACGATCTTCCGCTTCGCAGTGCGCCCGGCTGCGGCGCGTAACTGATCCCGCGGGCCGGCCCGGCCGGCGCCATTCCGGCGGCACCGCCGGTCGGTTAAGCTTGCAGGCGTTTCCAGCCGATTGCCGCGAGCCCGCATGCCCGAATCCCCGTCCGCACGCGCAGCCGGTCCTCCCGCGGCGCGCACCAGCACCGACCCGTACGTCGAGCGCATCCTCAGAGCGCGCGTCTATGACGTTGCGATCGAATCGCCGCTCGAGGAAGCGCCGCGGCTTTCGCGCCGGCTCGGCAACCGCGTGCTGCTGAAGCGCGAGGACCTACAGTCGATTTTTTCCTTCAAGTTGCGCGGCGCCTATAACAAGATCGCGCAGCTCGCGGACGCGGCCGCAAGGCGCGGGGTCATCTGCGCCTCGGCGGGCAATCACGCGCAGGGCGTCGCGCTCGGCGCGCGCCGCCGCGGCATTCCCGCGGTTATCGTGATGCCGCAGACCGCGTCGCGAATCAAGATCCAGGCGGTCGCCGATCTCGGCGGCGATGTGCTGCTGCACGGCGACGATTACGACGCGGCCTATGACCATGCGATCACCGTCGCGCGCGATCGCAATCTGGTTTTCGTTCATCCGTTCGACGACCCGGACGTGATCGCGGGCCAGGGCACCATCGCGGTGGAAATCCTGCGGCAGACGGGCGGCGACATCGATGCGATCTTCGTGCCGATCGGCGGCGGCGGCCTGATCGGCGGCATCGCGGTCTACGCCAAGTATCTTTACCCGCGCATCAAGATCATCGGCGTTCAGCCGGCGGACGCCGCATGCATGTACGAATCCCTCCAGGCCGGAAAGCGCGTCACGCTCGATCGCGTCGGGATCTTCGCCGACGGCGTGGCGGTGAAGCGCGTTGGCGAGGAGACGTTCGCGCTCGCCCGACAATACGTCGACGAGGTGCTGTTGGTGAGCACCGACGAGATCTGCGCAGGCATCCAGGAAATCTTCGAGGACACGCGTGCGATTGTCGAACCGGCGGGCGCGCTGGCCGTCGCGGGTATCAACAAGTACGTGGCGCGCGCAGGGGTGGCGGGCAAGCGTTTCGTTGCGATCAACTGCGGCGCCAACATGAACTTCGACCGCCTGCGGCACGTTGCGGAGCGCGCCGATCTCGGCAGCGAGCGCGAGGCGCTGCTCGCGGTCGAAATCCCCGAGCAGCCGGGCAGTTTTCTCAAATTCTGCGGGATTCTCGGCCGGCGCAGCATCACCGAGTTCAATTATCGCTACGAGAGCGAGCACACCGCACAGATCTTCGTCGGCTTCGGCCTCACCGAAGGCCGTCGCGAGCGTGACGCGGTCCTGAACAGCCTGCGCGGGGCGGGGCTGCGGGTGACGGACATGACGGATGACGAGATGGCCAAGCTGCACGTGCGCTACATGGTCGGCGGACACGCGCGCGGGATTCGCGACGAGGAGCTATTCCGTTTCGAGTTTCCGGAACGGCCGGGCGCACTACTGCGTTTTCTGGAAGCGATCGGCACGCGCTGGAACATCAGTCTCTTTCATTACCGCAATCACGGCTCGGATTACGGGCGGGTGCTGGCGGGCATCCAGGTTCCGGCCGCCGACCGGCCGGATTTCCTGCTGCACCTGAAAGAGCTGCACTACGCGTACACGGAAGAGACGCAGAACCCCGCTTACCGCATTTTTCTCGGCGCGTGACGAGCATGATTGCAGCGAGCGAGTACCAGCCGCGCCGCGCGCCGCGGCTCGAGACCGTCACGATTCGCGGGCTCGCGCACCAGGTCACGCGCTGGGGTCCCGAGCACGCCGAGCCGGTCGTCCTCCTGCACGGGTTCCTCGATGCCGGGGCAACCTGGCAGTTCGTCGTGGACGAAATGCCGGCGGACTGGGCGTTCGCTGCGCCGGACTGGCGCGGCTTCGGCGGCTCGGAGTGGGCGCCGGGCGGTTACTGGTTCCCCGACTACCTCGGCGATCTCGATGCGCTGCTCGAAGCACTGGTGCCGGATGCGCGCGCACGCGTCGTCGGGCACAGTCTCGGGGGCAATGTGGTTGCCCTCTACGCGGGATTGCGCCAGGAGCGTCTCGCCTGGGCCGTCAATCTCGAAGGCGTAGGTCTGCCGCCCACGACCGCGGCGGACGCGCCCGATCACTACCTGCGCTGGCTCGATGAGTTGCGCGCGCCGCTGCGTGAGACAGCCTACGGTTCGATCGAGGAACTCGCCGGCAAGCTCATGCGGCGCAACCCCCGGCTGGTCGGCGAGCGGGCGCTGTTCATCGCGCGTGCCTGGACGCGCCGGCGCTCCGACGGACTCTTTTATCTGGCGGCCGATCCCAGGCATCGCTGGACCAATCCGTACCGCTACCGCCGCGACGAAGCCGAGGCATGCTGGCAGCGGGCGCGCATGCCGATCGCGTTGGTGGTAGGCGAACGATCCGAACTGCTGGCGCGGCTCGGCCCGCACGCTCGCGGCGCGGCGCTCCGCGGGATGTTCCACGACACCGAACTCGTCACGATCGCCGGCGCGGGCCACATGATGCATCACGAAAGCCCGGCTGCCGTTGCCGGTGCCATCGCGGCGTTTGCCGAAAGGCACGGGCAGCGATGACGGCCCGCTCCGCCGTCGGCAGTTCAAAGCGGGCGCTGATGTTGTGTGCCCTCGTCGCGCTGGCGGGACTCGTGATCTCCGGCATCCGCCCGCACGATCGCCTGACGTGGTGGCTCGAAGTGGCGCCGGTGCTGGTCGCTGTGCCGCTGCTGCTCGCGACCTGGCGGCGGTTCCCGTTCACGTGGCTCGTCTACCTGCTCGTCGCGGTCCACGCGACGGTCCTCGTCGTCGGCGGACACTACACTTACGCGCTGGTGCCGCTCGGCAACTGGCTGCGCGGCGCCCTCGATCTGGCGCGCAATCACTACGACCGCCTCGGTCATTTCGCGCAGGGATTCGTTCCGGCGCTGATCACGCGTGAGATCCTGCTGCGGCGCACGCGGCTCGTCCGTGGCGGCTGGCTCTTCGTCCTGGTCGTCGCGGTCTGCCTCGCGGCCAGCGCTTGCTACGAATTCACCGAGTGGTGGACCGCGCTCATCGGCGGCGGAAAGTCCGAGGCCTTTCTCGGCACGCAGGGGGACCCGTGGGACACGCAGTGGGACATGTTGCTCGCCATGCTCGGCGCGATCGCGGCGCAGCTGCTGCTCGCGGGCGTGCAGGACCGCGCGCTTGCGCGGCTGTCAGCCGCGCTGCCGCCGGTGTTGCGGTAGCGTGTCCGCCGGCCGGTCCCAGGCCACGGCGTCTTCCATCCAGATGTGGTCGGCCGGCGTCACGCGGCCCGGATCCTCGAGCGTGCAGACCGTCACGTCGATCGAATCGCCATAGCGCTGCTCGTGACGATAGGTGAGCGGCGTACCACAGTGTCCGCAGAACGTGCGCGTCACCTGCTCCGAGGAGCGTATCGCCTGCGGCGTTCCCTGCAAGAATCGCAGCTTCCGGCGATCGACGGTCATCCAGGCGACGGCGTGCGCCCCGCTCGCGCGGCGGCAGGATTGGCAGTGACAGAAGCAGGGTACGCTGGTCGGCGCATCGCACTCGTAGCGCACCGCGCCACAGAGGCAGCGGCCGGAGAGCTGCGCATTTGCCATAAAGAGTCCTCGGGAGCCTCGTTACAATGAGCGCATGAGTTTCTCAGGACAGCCACCGGACGTCGATCACGCCGCGCTCGGCGGGCACGGGGCGCTTGGGGTGACCTATCGCTGGGCGCGGCGCATTGCGGTCGCGGTGGTCGGGTTCAGTGTTCTCACGGTCGGCATCCTGATGATCGTATTGCCCGGACCGGCGGTGGTCGTGATCCCGGTCGGGCTCGGGATCCTCGGGCTCGAGTTCGCCTGGGCGCGTCGCTGGCTGCAACGGGTCAAGGACAAGTCCCGCGAGGTCGCGAGCTCCATCAACGGCGCGATCGCGCGCCGCAAGTCCCCGTGATGGCTGGCTCGATCGAGACGCGCGCGTGAGTGCGTTCGCGGTGCTGCGGCACCGGGACTTTGCGCGCTTCGCGCTCGCGCGCCTGTTCGCCACGATTTCCTGGCAGATCCTGAGCGTGGCGGTGGGCTGGCAGGTCTACGCTCTGACGCGGGATCCGCTGGCACTCGGGCTGATCGGGCTGGCGCAGTTCGTGCCGTTCGTGGTGCTGGTCCTGCCGGCCGGGCAGGTGGCCGACCGGATCGACCGTCGGCTCGTGATCGTGGCGGCTTACGCGATCGAGCTGCTGAGCGCGACCACGATGCTGGTCTTCACGCTCAGGGGCGGCACGGACGTGCGCGTCGTGTACGCGGCCATGGCGCTGTTCGGCGCGGGTCGCGCCTTCTGGATGCCGACGGGTCAGGCCATGACGCCGAACCTGGTTCCGCGCGAGGATTTTCCGAGCGCAGTGGCGTTGAACTCGGGGATATTCGAGTTCTCCGCGGTCGCCGGACCGGCCCTGGGAGGCGTGCTGTACCTGCTCGGCCCCGCGATCGCCTATGGCACCGTGGCCGCGATGCTCGCTGTCGTCGTGTTCCTGATGCTCGGGATTCGGCCCGCGCGCGCAGCCTCGGCGACTGTGGGGTTCAGGCTGCGGGGCGTGCTCGAAGGCCTGCGTTTCGTGTATCGGCAGAAGATCGTGCTCGGCGCGATCTCGCTCGACCTGTTTGCCGTGCTGTTCGGTGGCGCGACGGCCCTGTTGCCGATGTACGCGGCGGACGTGCTGCACGCGGGCCCGGTCGGGCTCGGCGTGCTC
>JBAVOB010000107.1:0-1807 GCA_049691655.1 Steroidobacteraceae bacterium
GACCCTGCGTTCCTGAAGACGACGCGGGCCGCGATCGTCGGCGACCGCGCGCGCGTCCACGCCCGGCTCGATCGGCTGGGGCTCCGGCGCACCAACGCACAGGGCAACTTCGTGTTTTTTGATACCGGCGGGCCCTTGAAGCGCTTCCAGGATCGCATGCTCGCCGCGGGGATCAAGGTCGGTCGCCACTTTGACGGCTACGACACCTGGGCGCGCGTCACGATCGGCGCGCATCGCGAGGTCGACCGGTTCCTCGCGGCGCTCCCGCGGGCGCTTGGCGCCTGAGCGTGCGGCGCGTCAGGCAATCCGTCGGGATCGCTCACGCCGCAGTGAACCTACGGCTCTAGCATCCATGCGTAAGCAGGCACGATCCGAAACGGCTCACCTGACAGCGCCATAGCCTGTTCCTGCGTGAGAACCAGGAGCGCCGCCGGTAGCTTCGGGTTCTCCTTCAGTGCCGAAGCTAGCGCTCGCATTTCACGTGCGAGCGTTTGCTCAGCCGCCGGATCGGCGCACACCTGCACCAGCGACCGGCCGCCCGCGCGATCCCGCACGTGGAAATCCACTTCGAAGCCGTCCGCGGTCTTGACGTAGTCCACCTCCGCTCCGCGCCGCTGGAGCTCATTGAACACCGCGGTTTCCAGTGCGTGCCCAAGGTTCGTCCGGCCCTGCAGGTCGAAAGCGTGAATCAGTCCGGGATCGGCTGGATAGACCTTGCGGGGATTGGAATTACGCTGTCGCTCGGAAGCAGTGTGCAGGGACACGGTTGCGATCAGGTACGAGTCGATCAGGTGGGCCAGCAGCGCATGCACGGAATCCTTGCTGACGGCGTGACCTTGCGCCTTCAGGTCCAGAAACAACCGATGAACGCTCATGCTCGCGGCTGGATTGCGCAAGCAGTGGCGCACGATCCAACGCAGCGCGCTGACCTGCGAGACCGCATAGCGCTCTACTACGTCGCGGAAGAGCACGGTATCGACGTAGCCCTGCAGCAATTCTATTTGCAGTGCCGGCTCACGTCCCTGCGCTTCGGGGAACCCGCCTTCGATCAGGTACTCGCCAAAGCGCTTCTCAACGAGAGACCGCTGCTCGGCGGTCCAGCGGCGCGGCTCCGCCGCCGGTTCCTCGCCGCGATGACGCAGAAACTCGCGAAAACTGAAGGGCCGAATCACCGTCTCGAGTCCGCGGCCACGCAAAGACGTGTGAACCTCGCGCGAGAGCATGCGTGCGGACGATCCGGACACCACCATTTCGACGCGTTCCGTGTCGAGAACGCGGCGGACAAAGCGCTCCCAGCCAGGAACGAGCTGAATCTCATCCAGAAACCATGACACCGTCTCCTGGCGCCGCAGGTTCGGAAACCGTCGGTAGTAGGCTTCGAGCAGAGCACTCAGCTGATCGGCTTTGATGTCGGCCAACCTGTCATCGTCGAAACTGATGTACACCGCCCGTTCGAACGATGCTTCGGACCGTCGCTCGGCAACGAGCTGCTTGAGAAAGGTGGTCTTCCCGGTGCGACGCATCCCGGTGACGGCGTGCGCCTTATTGGGCAGGTTCAGGAGAGCAGCGTCGCGGCGGGTGAACGTCCCGGCGGCTGTCGGAGCCAGCGCCGCATTCAGCTTCTCCTCCAGAACAGGGTGTAGCGTCATGGCCCGGCCATCCCACATGTGTCCTTCTAGAAAGGACACATTATATTGAATCCGGCTTTATTGCAAGGACACCTTGTCATTTCGGCGCCACGACGGACCCCGCGTAGAACACCTCGCAATGCCCGCCTAACAGTTTCTTGGCCTGCCGGAAGAGTTTG
>JBAVOB010000108.1:0-6249 GCA_049691655.1 Steroidobacteraceae bacterium
CTCGGGCACAGTGCTCGAGGAGCGGACTGCAACGGATGGCAGTCACGAGCTGACGGTCAAGCTGCCGGAGCGCGAGCTGCTCGAGCTCGCGGCCACCGCGGGCGTCGAGATCCTGGAAACCCGCCCGGCTGGCGCGGGCGAGCCGGCGGCCGAGCCTTGTGCGCCCCGCCAGCCGTACCTACAATCCGACATTCCCGCAAGCGCATCGAAACTGCGGCAGGCCTGAAAAGGCCCGCGCGCGTCAATCCCATCATGGCTTGGAATCAACCTGGCGGTCAGAAAAATCCCTGGGGCCGGCGCCCGGACGCGGGTGGTGCCGTCACCCTCGATCAGGCGTTGAAGAGCTGGAAACGCCGCATCGAGTCGTGGTTGGGCGGCGGCGCCGGCGGCGGCGCGGGGGGCGACGGCGGTAGCCTGGCCGCGCTGCCGGTCCTGTTCGGCGCGATTGCGATCGCGGTGTGGTTGTACACCGGACTGTTCCAGATCGAATCGGCGGAACGGGGCATCATCCAGACGTTCGGCCGCTATACCGAGACGCGCAATCCTGGCTGGGGCTGGCGCTGGCCCTGGCCGATCTCGACGCTGACGCGCGTCAACGTCTCGAGCGTCAACAGTTCCGATTACCGCTCCCGCGTGCTGACGCGCGACGTCAACCTGGTCGAGCTGCGCTTCGCGGTGCAGTACCAGTTCTCCGATCCGGTGAAGGTCCTGTTCAGCGTGCGCGATCCGGAATCGACGCTGCGCGAGGTGAGCGAGAGCGCCATCAGGGAACTGGTCGGGCGCACCGAGCTCGACGCGATCCTGGTTGGCGCGACCCGTAACCAACTCACCGACAGCACCAAGGAGCTCATCCAGCGCACGCTCGATGCCTATCGTGCCGGTATCCGGGTGACGACCGTGAACCTGACGGACGTGCAGGTTCCCGAGGCGGTCCAGCCCTCGCAGCGCGACGCCAACAAGGCGCTCGCGGACCAGGAGCGCTCGATCAAGGAGGCGGAGGCCTATGCGAACAGCATCCTGCCCAACGCGCAGGGCACTGCGAATCGCAAGATCCAGGATGCGCAGGCCTACCGCGCGCAGGTGATTGCGGTGGCCGGTGGTGAAGCCGCCCGCTTCAACTCGATTGCCTCCGCCTACAAGCAGTCGCCGGAGGTCACGCGCAAGCGCCTGTATCTCGAGACCGTCGAGAGCGTGCTGGGCGGAGCCCGCAAGGTGATTGTGGACTCCAAGGGCTCCGGCAACATGATTTACCTGCCGCTCGACAAGCTGATGGAACGCGCTGCCGCGGAGACCGAGAACGCGGCCGCGGCCACTCGCGCCGCTCCGTCGACCGAATCCGACACGGTGACGGTCGACGGGCGTTCGCGAGGAGAACGCTGATGCCGGGACGCGTCATACCGTGGCTCGTCGTCGCGCTGGTCGCGGCGCTGCTTGCTTCGAGTTCGCTGTTCACGGTGAGCGAGACCCAGCTCGCCATCCGCACCGAGTTCGGCCAGATCGTCGCATCGAAGTACGCGCCCGGCATGCATCTGAAGTGGCCATGGCCGATCGACGAGGCGGTCAAGTTCGAAAAGCGCATCGTCACGCAGTCTTATACCGGCGAAACGTTCCTCTCGAACGAGGGTCGCGCGTTGATTGTCGACTTCTACATCAAATGGCGCGTGAGCGATCCGGCCGCGTATTTCAATGCTACCGGCGGGCTCGAGGAGCAGGCGGCCGAGCGCGTCTCGTCGATCGTCAAGGACGGCATCAAGCGCGTCGTCGCGCAACGCACGCTCGAGCAGATCGTCTCGGCCGAGCGTTCCGCCGTCACCGGCGACATGTTCGGCAGCGCGAGCCAGGAGGTCGCGGCCCTCGGTGCCGAGCTGATCGACGTGCGCGTGCAGCGCATCGACCTGCCGGATGATGTCAGCGCGCGCGTGTACGAGAGCATGAAGCAGAACTTCGCTAAGCTCGCGAACCAGCGCCGTGCGGAAGGCCAGCAGCGCGCGGTGACGATTCGGGCTGAAGCGGACCGCAAACGTACCGAAATTCTCGCCAACGCGGAGCGCGATGCGCTGACGCTGCGCGGCGAGGGCGACCAGCAGGCGGCCAACACCTACTCGGCCGCCTACTCGAAGAACCCCGAGTTCTATGCGTTCTATCGGAGCCTGCAGGCCTATCGCAGTTCGCTCGGCAAGGAGGGCGATGTGCTCGTCATCGCTCCGGACGGCGAGTTCTTCAAGTACTTCAAGAGCCCGCGCTGAGCGGGACCCGCGGGGAATGCGGCAGTGAACATCGACTGGCACGCGCTGCTCGCGGCGCTCGCGCTCGTGTTCGTGCTGGAAGGGATCCTGCCGTTCCTCAATCCAACGGCTCTGCGGCGCACGCTGACCCTGATTGCCTCGCTCGGCGACCGCGAACTGCGGCTCGCCGGGCTCGGCAGCATGGCGGTCGGCGTCATTCTGCTCGTCGTCGCGCGCGCCTGATGCACGCGCACGACCGTTAGCCGAGGAGACGACTCGCGATGGGCAGGTTCGTAGTCGTCATCGGCACGCAGTGGGGCGACGAAGGCAAGGGCAAGGTCGTGGACCTGCTGACCGAGCGCGCCGCGGCCGTGGCGCGGTTTCAGGGCGGTCACAACGCCGGCCACACCCTCGTCATCGGCGGGAAGAAGACGATCCTGTCGCTGATTCCGTCGGGGATCCTCCGCGAGAACGTGCGTTGTTTCATCGGCAACGGTGTAGTGCTCTCGCTGGAGGCGCTGCTCAAGGAGTCCCAGACACTCATCGACGAAGGTGTGCCGGTATTCGACAGGCTGCGGATCTCGCCGAATTGCCCGCTGATCCTGCCTTCGCACGTCGCGCTCGACCGGGCGCGCGAGCACGCGCGTGGCGCGAAGGCCATCGGCACGACGGGGCGCGGGATCGGACCGGCTTACGAGGACAAGGCGGGACGGCGTGCGGTGCGCGTCGCCGATCTGTTCCAGCGCGAGCGCTTCGCTACGAAGCTGGCCGAGCTGCTCGAATTCCACAACTTCATCCTGCAGCACTACTTCCAGCAGCCGCAGGTGGACTTCCAGAGGACGCTCGATGAACAGCTTGCATGGGGCGAACGCATCGCGCCGCTGGTGGTGGACGTCACACAGGCGCTGCACGAGCTGCGGGCCGCCGGTGCCGACGTCATGTTCGAGGGTGCACAGGGTGCGATGCTGGATATCGACCTCGGCACTTATCCCTTCGTGACTTCATCGAACACGGCGGCCGGCTTTGCGAGCACGGGGACCGGCGTCGGCCCGCGCAACTTCGATTATGTGCTCGGCATCGTCAAGGCCTACTCGACACGCGTGGGGGCCGGACCGTTCCCAACGGAATTATTCGACGCGGCCGGCGAACATCTGTCGAGCGTCGGGCACGAGTTCGGATCGGTCACCGGCCGGCGGCGGCGCTGCGGCTGGTTCGATGCCGTGGCGCTGCGCCGCTCGATCATCCATTCCAGCGTGTCCGGCCTGTGCGTCACCAAGCTCGACGTGCTGGACGGCCTCGATCCGGTCCGCATCTGCATCGACTATCGTATGCACGGGCGGTCGCTCTCGGTGCCGCCGCTTCTCAGCGATGATCTCGCCGAGGTCGAGCCGGTCTACGAGGATCTGCCGGGCTGGCGCGAATCGACGATCGGCATCTCGCGACTCGACGCATTGTCGCGCAATGCGCGGCGCTACCTGGATCGCCTGCAGGATCTCGCCGGAGTTCCGATCGATGTGATCTCAACCGGCCCCGAGCGCGACCAGACCATCGTGTTGCGGCATCCTTTCGGTTGAGCCGTGTCGCTGCTGCACAAGGAATCCTTGAAATGAGCGCGTACCCGATCGTGCCCCGTTGGTGCTGGTTGCTATTGTGGCCGCTCGCGCTGGTGGCAGGCCCAGCCTCGGCACAGCAGCCGAAGGCCGAGTGGACGCTCATGTTCTACATGGACGCCGACAACGATCTCGAGCGGCCACAGATGCAGGATCTGCAGGAGATGCTCAAGGTTGGCAGCACGGATGCGCTAAACATCATCGCGCTCGTCGACCGTCATCCGGAGGGCGCGGGCAAGTACACGAACGAAGCGGTCGCCAACCTGCCGAACTGGACGACCGCCAAGCTGCTGCAGGTGCAAGAGAACAAGCTCCGTGAGATCGCCGACTGGGGCGAAGTGGACATGGGCGATCCGACCGTGCTGCATCGCTTTCTGGAAACGGTGACGCGGGATTTTCCGGCGGCGCGCTACGCCGTGATCTTCGGCGATCACGGCATGGCCTGGCCCGGCATCGCCGTGGACGAATCGAACGGCAATGACACGCTCACCACGCTCGAGATGGCCTCGGCGTTTGAGGATATCGTCAAGTCGGCTGGCAAGTTTGAATTGATCGGTTTCGATGCCTGCGTGATGAGCGACATCGAAGTCGCCAAGGCGATGGCGCCTTTTGGGCACTACCTGGTGGCGTCGGAAGAGATCGAACCTGCTGAGGGCTGGGACTACACGGCGCTGCTGGCGGCACTGAGGCAGTCGCCCGGGATGAACGGTGCGGCGCTCGGCAAGGTCATCGCGGATTCCTACAACGATTTTTTCACGAAGTCCACGCGGCAGGAAATGCTGGACCAGGCCAGGGGCATAACGCTGGGCGTGTTCGATCTCGCGAAACTCGCGCCCCTCGACAGGGCGGTCGCGGCGCTGGGCGCGGGGAGCGAATCGCTCGTCGCCCGCGGCGGGCGCGACGCCTGGGTCCGTGTCGCGCGTGCCCGTGCCGAGTCCGAGGAATACGGGCGGTCCGGCGGGGCGCAGAAGGGCACCGAGGTCTATGACCTGGTGGATCTGGCCGAGAACATCAAGCGCGGCTCGACGGATCCGGCGAGCCGCGCCGCGGCCGACCAGGTGATCGCAGCTGTCCACGACGCGGTGGTCTACAGCATCCACGGAGCGGGCCGCCCGCGCGCCAGCGGCGTGTCGATCTTCTTCCCACCGGATCAGGAAACGCTCACGGCGCGCAGCGAGACGTCGTACGATGAAACGACGTTCGCGCAGAACAACCACTGGTATGGGTTTCTCTCGAAGTTTGCAGCGGGCGATGCGCGCGACACGCAGAAGCCGCAGCTCGAAACGGTGCGCACGAGTGCCGGGCGGATGGTTGCAGGAGAAACGGCGGAGATTTCCTCACTGGTGCGCGCGGACGACCTGGATGAGGCGAGTTTTGTGCTCGCCAGGCCACAGGGGGATGAGCAGCTGATCATCGGCGCCGTTCCCGTGGAACCGACCGCAAGCGGCGGTCTCAAGGAATCCTGGGACGGTCAGTGGTTCACGATTCGCGACGCGCAGACCGAGCTCATCTGCCCGATCACGAGCTTCGAGGAACTCGACGACGCGCAGGATGTGTACTGGACGGCCGTGCCGGCGCAGGTGCGGCTGCAGGGCACGCGCGAGTGGATCGACGTCACGCTGAATTTCATCCTCGACTTCAATGGCGAGGAGCTCAGCGGAGAACTGATCTATGCAGTCGAGTACTCCGCTCATGGCCCGCGCGAAATCGAGCTGCAGGGCGGCGATGACTTGCGGCCTGTCTATTTCTGGATCGACGCTTCCGGCAAGCGGACGCTGACGGCGTCGGACGAGGAAAGCGACGTGTTGCACATCGATAACGTCGACGACATCAAGGTGGGGCGCAGCGCGGTGCCAGCAGGGAACTACCGGCTTGGTTTCCTGGTGCGGGATCTGGCGGGAAACACCGCCGAACAGTTTGTGGCGATCGAAATTCCCTGACTTTTCACTGCGGGCGTTGCAGTTCGCTAACATCGGGCCCGGGTGGCGGGGTTCGGGAGGGGCATGACGATGGCATTACCCAGGCATTTCCGCGGCGCGGCGCTGGTCGGCGCGGCGCTCGCAGCACTGCTACTCGGCCTCGGCCCGGCGCCGGCGGGCGCCCAGGAAACCGAGCCGGCGGCGGAGGAGCCCGGCTCAGCGCCGAATGAACCCGCGGCCCCTGAAGAGAAGACCGAGGAATCCGGCGCGGCCGAGGATCCCCGGACGGCGCAGGGCGAACCGACCTCAGCAGAAGACTCGGGCGAAGAATCGATCGCGGGCGAGGACGAATTGCCGGGGCTGGACGACGAGTGGATCGTCGTCGATGAACCCGAAGACGCCGGGGAAGCCGAGCAGGCGGAAGAGAATGCCGGGGAGCGGGGCGCGGGGCCGCCTGGCGCGTCGAGCGCGCCGCGCTTGCGCGCACCGCCGCGC
>JBAVOB010000109.1:0-2368 GCA_049691655.1 Steroidobacteraceae bacterium
GCTCGGTCGCCTTCTGGACGATCAGATCCATGCGCTCGCCGCGCGCGAGTGCCTGGATGAGCGTGACGGGAATCGGCGATTCGCGCTCATCGGCGCGATGCGCGCCGACCTGCACGCGCACGCGACCGCGGCCGATCGCGGTGACGAGCGCAGCGTACTCGCCGCCGTGGCCGTCGAAGAGCGTCAGCGCGGCCCCGGCGCGCAGACGCAGCACTCGCACGATGTGCTCGGAGACTCCTCCGTCGAGGACCATCTCGCCGGCGGCGGCGAGCGGCTCCCGGACGTAGACGCGCGTCAATCGCATGTTGCGAGCTCGATGCCATCGCGCGCGGTCGCGACCATCAGGTCGATCTCCTCGGGCGTGATCACGTACGGTGGCATAAAGTAGATCACGTCGCCGATCGGCCGCAGCAGCACGCCGCGCTCGAGGCCGTGCCGGTACACGCGCCGCCCGCGCCGCTCCTGCCAGGGGAACGCGCGGCGCGACCGCCGGTCCGCCACCATCTCGACGGCGACGATCATCCCCGTCTGCCGCACCTCGCCGACGTGCGCAGCGGAGCCGAGCGCCGCGGCGCGCTGGCCGAGGTGGGCGGCGAGTACGCGATTGCGCGCGATAACATCGTCCTCGCGGAAGATCGCGAGCGTCGCGCGTGCCGCGGCGCAGGCGAGCGGGTTGCCGGTGTAGCTGTGCGAGTGCAGGAAGCCGCGCAGGCTCGCGTACTCGTCGTAGAAGGCCTGGTAGATGGGCTCGGTCGTCAGTACCACCGACAGCGGCAGGTAGCCGCCGGTCAGTCCCTTCGAGAGACAGAGAAAGTCGGGACGGATGCCGGCCTGCTCGCAGGCGAAGAGCGTGCCGGTGCGGCCGAACCCGACCGCGATTTCGTCCGCGAGCAGATGCACGCCATGGCTGTCGCAGGCGGCGCGCAGCAGCCGCAGGTATTCGGCGTCGTACATGCGCATGCCGCCGGCACACTGCACCAGCGGCTCGACGAGCACTGCCGCCACTTCGTCGGCGTGCGCGGCGAGGGTTGCCGCCATCACCGCGAACTTGCGGCGCGCATGGTCCGCGGCGCTCTCGCCCGGCTCACGCTCCCAGGCGTCCGGGGAGGGCACGGTAATCACGTCCATGAGCAGCGGCCGGTAGATCTCCTTGTACAGCTCGACGTTGCCGACCGCGAGCGCGCCGAGCGTCTCGCCGTGGTAGCTGTTGCTCAGGGTGATGAAGCGGCGTTTGCCGGGGCGGCCGGCGTTGCGCCAGAAATGAAAGCTCATTTTGATGGCGACTTCGATCGCGGAGGAACCGTTGTCCGCATAGAAGCAGCGCGCCAGCCCCGCGGGGGCGACACGCAGCAGTTCCTCGCTGAGAGCGATCACCGGCTCGTGCGTGAACCCAGCGAGCAGCACGTGCTCGAGCGTCTCGAGCTGCGCGCGCACCGCGGCGCCGATGCGCGGGTTGGCATGACCGAAGAGATTCACCCACCAGGAGCTGATCGCGTCGAGATAGCGCCGGCCGGCGTAGTCTTCGAGCCACACACCGCTCCCGCGGCGGATCGGGATTGGCGGTAGCGTCTCGTGATCCTTCATCTGGGTGCACGGGTGCCAGACGTGCGCCAGATCGCGCTGCACGAGTGCGGCGTTGAGCGGGTTGTCGATCACGGGCCGATCCTGCGCCAGGAGCATGCCATCAGGGGCGCTGCATTGTGGCATGAGCAGCGGCCGCCGCGATTTGGCATCATCCGCGCGACATGCGCGCCACCCCGCACTCCGACGCGACTCTGCATATCGACGCGCCCACGGGGCTGCTGCACGCCGCGCGCCAGGTGCTCTCGCCGCACGGCGACGAGCGCCCGGCGGGCGTGCGGCCCGAACTGATCGTCCTGCACAACATCAGTCTGCCGCCAGCCGAATTCGGCGGTCCCTGGATCGACCGCCTGTTCAGCGGCTGCCCGCTCGGTGATGCGCACCCGTTCTTCGCGACGCTGCTCGGCCTGCGGGTGTCCTCGCACGCGCTCATCCGCCGCGACGGCAAGCTGACGCAGTACGTGCCGTTTCACCAGCGCGCCTGGCATGCCGGCGTATCGAGCTGGCAAGGGCGCGAGGCCTGTAACGATTTCTCGATCGGCATCGAGCTGGAGGGCGCGGACGATGTGCCGTATACCGATGCGCAGTATGCGACGCTGACCGCGCTGATCCGCGCGCTGCGGGCTACTTACCCAGAGCTCGCGGCAGGCCCGGTCGCGGGGCACAGTGACATTGCGCCGGGCCGCAAGACCGACCCGGGGCCGGCCTTCGACTGGGCGCGTTTGCGCGCCGCGCTGTGAGGCGCTTCAGGCCGGCCGGCCGCGGTCGTGCCGCCACAGAGCTTCGG
>JBAVOB010000110.1:0-3244 GCA_049691655.1 Steroidobacteraceae bacterium
GTCGCGGCGAGCCTGCAGAGCATCGACCGTGCGCTGCGCGACATCGAAGCGGCGCTCGGCCAGGATCCTTCGAGTGCGCTGCTCCAGGAGCTGCTCGTGAATACCTATCAGGACGAGATGCGTGTCCTCGCCGAACTACAGACGACCGGCATTGCCGGCCAGGAGATCTAGTCATGCGTAACCTGCTTTCAGTGTCGATCGCGGCTGCGACCTGCATGCTCATGTTCGGCGGTTCCCATGCAGTGGCGGCTGACACCCCCGTCGATCGCACCGTCAAGGCGGATCCAGGCGGCACCGTCGTCGTCGAAAACGTCGCGGGCGATGTCCTGGTGCAGGGCTGGGACCGCCCCGAGGTCCACGTCACCGGTCGCCTGCAATCCGGCGTCGAGCGGCTCGATGTCACGGCGGACGGGCCGCGAACGAATGTGCGCGTGGTCGTTCCGCGGGGCGCCTCGCGGAACGTCGAGGCCTTTCTGGTCATCAAGGTGCCCGCAACCAGCGCGCTCGATGTCTCGACGGTGAGCGCGGACATCAAGGTCACGGACATCAGCGGTGCCGAGCGGCTGCGTTCGGTGAGCGGCGACATGCGCGTGCCGGTGACCGGCGCCGCGACCGAAATCAAAACGGTGAGCGGCGATCTTGTGCTGCAGGGCAATGGCGCGGCCGCCGACCTGCACGTGAGCACGGTGAGCGGCGATGTGATGCTGACGCGCAGCGCGGGCGCGCTCGATCTGACCACGGTCAGCGGCGATGTCTCGGCGGAATTGCGTCCGCTCGCCTCGCTCCGGATGCGCAGCACCTCCGGGGATTTCAGACTGCGCGGCCAGCTCACCCGGGATGCCCGCGTCGATATGGAAACCGTCAGTGGCGATGTCCACATCGACGCGCCGGCCGAGGCCGGCTTTGCGACTGAAATCGGCACCTTCAGCGGTGACATCGACAACTGCTTCGGCGCCAAGGCCGAGGAGCCGGAACATGGCCCCGGCGCGCGGCTGAACATCGTGCGCGGCGTCGGCGGCGCCAAACTGCGCGTCAAGACGCTCTCCGGGGACGTCACGCTCTGCGATCGCTGAGTCCAATACAATGAGCGCGTGGGGTGGCGAAACAGATTCCTGATCGCGCTGGCGGCGGCGATCGGCCTCGTGCTGATCGCCGCGCTCGCCGTCGCGCTGCTCGTCAATGCGAATGCGTTTCGCGGATCGATCCAGGCGCGGGTGCAGCAGGCGACCGGGCACCCCTGCGCGTTGCGCGGCCCGATCAAGGTCTCCTGGTTTCCGTGGCTCGCGCTGCAGACGGGCGCGGCTGAGCTCGGCAATCCGTCCGGGTTCGAGGGGCCCCCGCTCGCGCGCTGGCGCGCCGCGCGGATCGGGGCGCGGCTCTTCCCGCTGCTCCGGGGCGCACTCGACATCGATCGCGTCCGAGTCGAGGGCCTGGAGGCGCGGCTGATCCGCGATGTCGACGGGCAGACCAACTGGCGCGGAATTTTCGACGCACCGTCGCGCGGCGCGGCTGGCGGGCCTCATTTCGCCAGCCTCGCGGGAATCGAACTCAAGGATGCGGCGATCGAATACCTGGACCGCTCCACGAATCGGCGCATTGGTGTCAGGGCACTCGAACTCACCACCGGGGCTTTCCGTGCCGACGAACCGCTCGCGATCGAATCGCGATTTGAGTTGGATGCCGGTGAGTCCTGGCCCAGGTTCTCGGGATCGCTCGCCACGCGGCTTGGGCTGGCGAGCGACACCGTGTCGCTCGCGGGCACGCGGATCGACGGCAGCCTGAGTGGACCGCCGTTTACCGCTGCGGGCGCGCCTGTGCACTTCGCGGCCGCACTCTTGCAGTTGGCGCGACCGTCGATGCAGCTCGCTGTGCCTTCATGGGCCCTGCGTCTTGGCGAAGCGCAGTTCTACGGTTCGACTGGCGGAATCGCATGGGGCGACCAGGTGCGGCTTGCGGGATCGCTGGCGCTCGCGCCGACGTCGCTCCGCGCGCTGCTTGCGAACTTCGGAGTGCCGATCGAGCCGCGACGCGACGCCACGGCGCTCGAAACCTTCAGCGCTGACCTGTCGTATGCGCTCGACGCAAACTCGCTGGTCGCGAAGCCGCTCGCCATTTTACTCGACGGCACCCGGCTCGAAGGCAGCGCGACGCTTGCGCCGCTAGCCCGTGGCACGATCGAATTCGCGCTGCACGGTGCACGCATGGATCTCACACGCTACCTCGGCAGCGAGCGGCCGGGCGCCAAGCCGTTCGAGTTCCCGACCGCGGCGCTCAAGAAACTGCGCGCGCGCGGCGATGTCACGCTCGATGAAGCGCGCGTCACCGACCTGCAGATGACGAAGGTACGCCTGCGGTTCCTGCTGCAGGACGGCGAGCTGCGGAGCGAGCGGCCATGAGCCGGCGCGAGCGCGCAGCCTGCATCGCTGGCGCACTCATCGTGTGGCACGAAACAGGTGGCCGGCACGAGCTGCCGTGGCAGCGCGGGCGCTCGCTCTATCGCGTGTGGATCTCGGAGATCATGCTGCAACAGACACAGGTTGCCACCGTGATTCCCTACTACGAGCGCTTCATCGCGCGCTTCCCAACCGTGCGCGCGCTCGCCGACGCCTCGATCGATGACGTGCTGCACCTGTGGTCCGGCCTCGGTTACTACGCGCGGGCGCGCAATCTCCACCAGGCGGCGCAGCGCATCCGCGACGAGTTCGCGGGCGAGTTTCCCGGGGATTTCGCGTCGGTGGCCAGCCTGCCCGGCATCGGGCGCTCGACCGCGGGCGCGATCCTCGCGCTGGCGCTCAACCAGCGATTCGCAATTCTCGATGGCAACGTGAAGCGGGTGCTCGCACGCTACTTCGGGGTCGCGGGCAATGCCACGGAGCGTGCCGTCGAGAAACGGCTGTGGGTGCTCAGCGAGCGTTGCACGCCGGTCGAGCGCGTCGACGACTACACGCAGGCGATCATGGATCTCGGCGCCACGCTGTGCACGCGCTCGAGGCCACTCTGCGCGCTGTGCCCGCTGGCCACCGATTGCGTCGCGCGCCGCCAGGGGCGGCAGACCGAATTCCCGGCTCCACGCCGCTCGGCCCCGCACGGCATGCGACGGGCGAAGCGGGTCGTCATGCTGCTCGCCCGCGCGCGCGACCAGAGCGTGCTGCTCGAGAAGCGGCCGCCACGCGGCATCTGGGGCGGGCTGTGGTGCCTGCCCGAGTTTGCCAGCGAAGCGGCGGCGCGGGCCTTCGCCCAGCGG
>JBAVOB010000111.1:0-32170 GCA_049691655.1 Steroidobacteraceae bacterium
CAATCGAGCCGCTCAGGCACCGCGGCACTCGCCCGCCCGCCGGCACTCGCCTGGGATTTGCATGCGCCGACCGATGGCCGCTACGAGCTGCTCGCCTGGTACCCCGGGGTACCGGACGCCACCGCGCGCGCTACCTACCTTGTGACGCATGCCGCGGGGGAATCCACGACGACGCTCGACCAGCGCATCTGGACGGCGCGCTGGGTGAAGCTCGGGGATTTCGACTTTCGCCAGGACCAGGGTCGCGTGGTCGTGACAGCGGAAGATGCGGGCACGCTCGCGGCCGATGCGCTCGCGCTCTCCGCCTGGCCCGCGAGGGTCGATCCCGCCGTTGCGGCGCGCATCGAGACCATCAGCCGGCGCTATCTCGGCGTGCGCTACCAGCTCGACCCGCTTGGCGAAGGTCCCGGCGCGCCGATCGATCCCGATCCGTTGCTGCGCTACGACCGCTTCGACTGCCAGACCTATGTCGAGTCCGTGCTCGCGCTCGCCCGCAGCGCGGCACCGCAGGACCTACTGCCTGAACTTGCGGCGTGGCGTTATCGCGACGCGCGCGTGGAGTTCGGGGCGCGCAATCACTTTCCCGACGCCGACTGGATTCCCAACAACGTCGCGCGCGGCGCACTCGTCGAACTGACGGACCGCGTGGCGGGTAACTATCCGGTGCTCGAGGCGCGCGCTCGGATTACCCGCGGCGCGTGGCTGCGGAGTCTCGCGCACAACCCGACCCAGGCGCGCAATAGCCTGCTGCGCACGAGCCGCGCCGCACGCGCCCGGCTAGCGGAACTGGCACGCTCCGCGACCGATACGGAAGCGACGGTGCGCTACATCCCCAGGGAGGCGCTGACGGATGCGGCGGTGCTCGCCCGCATTCCCTCGGGTGCGATCGTGTTCATTGTGCGCCCGGCTACGAGCATGTTCGGGCACGTCGGTTCGGTGCAGAACATCTCGCATCTTGGTTTTGCAATCCGGGAAGGGGAGCGCCTGCTCTACCGCCACGCCTCCTCCGGCCGCGCCCAGGCGGTGGTCGACGAACCGCTCGCCGGTTATCTGGCCAGACTGGCGAGATCGCGCTCGTTCGCGGGTATCGCCGTCTATGGCGTGCGCTCTTTATAACTCGTATTCAACCTGTAGCCGCACGTTCCAGTCGGGCGCCCCTTGCGTCACGCCAAACAGCACCGCGGCGTCCCAGACGATCGCTTCGCTCTGCCCGACGTGACTCTCGCCGAATAGGGCGGGACCCAGGCGGTGGCTCTGCCTGCTGATCGCCGGCAGATGATCCCAGCGCCCCAGATCGCCGAAGCCCTGCAGGCCGACGTCCAACCCCTGCCCGCGGTGGTAGCGCGCCTGCCACTGGTACTCGAGATACGTCCCGTTACCCTCGTCGGCGCCCGAGATGTGCGTGAGCAGCGGGTTGAAGTTCAGCTGCCAGCGCTCGCGCTGCGCCTGCAGGAGCGGTCCGAAGCGCAATTCGTTGCCTTCGCTGCGGTCGCGCGGATACTCGAATTCGGTAATGAGGCCCACGTCGAGCACGTGCTTGCCGCTGGCGGTGAGCTGAAACTTGTTCTCCCATTCGATCGCGTCGAATCGCCACGACGTGCCCGCGCGCGCGCCCTTGAAATACAGCTCGCTGAACCACCATTCGGTCAGGCCGGAACCGACCCCCAGGCTCATGGCGTGCACCGTCGGTGCGGCGCCGCTGCCGGCCGCGCCGTACTTGAAATCGAGTTCCGGCTCTCCGCGGGTCACCGCAGGCGTCGAGACGTAATCGGCTGGACCGGCGCGCAGCGCGTTGGCCCACAGCATGCCGACCAGAATGGCTGAAACAGGCATTCGTATCATGGCTAAATGATAATGACTCTTATTTGTAAGTGCAGCCCTATTGATCTGCCCGACTCCTGTGCGCGACGCTTCGCGGCCGGCGTGCGCACCCGCTGCGTTTATCGAAAGGAATGACATGAACCGTCCCTCCACCCGGCACCCCGCCCGGGCGGCCCTGCTTCCACTCGCTCTCGCTGCGGCTTTAACGCTGTCGTGCATCGCAGCCGCCGCCGCGGCAGCCGGTCCCGATCCGACGCTCGCGGCCGTTCTCTCCGACTATGACCTGCTGCTGGCGGACCTCGACCCAGTCGGGGCGGCTGCGCGCGGCGATGCCGAGGCCGCACGTCGCTGGCCCGACCATTCGCCCGCGAACATCGCGGCGCTTACGCGGCGCATGACCGCGATTCGCAAGCGCCTGCAGGCACTCGACGGCCAGGCGCTCGGGGATGCCGACGCGCTCAACCGCGAGCTGCTCGAGCGGCGCATCGACATCGATCTCGAAGGCTTGGCTTTCGATGAGCAGCGCATCCCCTTCACGAGCGATGAAGGGTTCTTTCTGTTGCCGATGTTCGCCGCCCAGGAATCGCGCTTGCGCACCGCGGCCGAGGCCGAGGCGTACCTCGTGCGGCTTGCGAGCGTTCCGCGTTACTTCGCCATCGAGACGGCGAACCTGCGCCGCGGCCTTGCTACCGGTTTCGTGCAACCTCGACTCACCGCAGCGGCAGCCGCGACCATCGTCCGCGCGCTCGCGGACCAGCCCGCCGCCGACAGTCCGTTGCTCGAACCGTTGAAGAATCTGCCGAGCACGCTTCCCAAAGAGGAGCGTGAGCGGCTGTACCAGCGTGGCCTGGAAATTACCGAATCGCAGGTGATACCGACGGAGCGCGCCCTCGCCGACTTTTTCGAGAAGATCTACGTGCCAAAGGCGCGTTCGACCCTCGGCGCCTCGCGCCTGCCGAATGGCAAGGCCTATTACAGCTACCTGGTGCGGCGCGAAACCACGAGCGACCTCACGCCGGACCAGATCTATGAACTTGGCCGCTCCGAGATCGCGCGCATTCGCAAAGCGATGGACGGCGTGATCGCCGCGGCAGGCTTCAAGGGATCGTTCAGCGAGTTCCAGCGGTTCCTGCGCACCGATCCGCAGTTCTATGCAACCTCGCGTGAACAATTGCTCGAGAAGGCGAGCCGCATCGCCAAGCGGATCGACGACCAGCTGCCCGGCTATTTCGGCACGCTGCCCCGGCTGACCTACGGCGTGCGCCCGGTACCGGCGGCGCTCGAGGCGGGCTACACGAGCGGTCGTTATAACCCCGGGAGCCCGGTGCGCGGCGTCGCGGGCGGGCTCATGATCAACACTTCGTTTCTCGACCAGCGCCCGCTCTATGAGCTGCCGGCGCTGGTCGCGCACGAGGGCGTGCCGGGCCATCACCTGCAGATCGCGGTCGCGCAGGAGCAGGCTGCCGGCGTCCCCGAGTTCAGAAAGCAGGAAGGCATCACGGCCTATGTCGAGGGCTGGGCGTTGTACACCGAACAGCTGGCCGCGGAAATGGGCATCTACCAGACCCCATATGAGCGCTTCGGCATGCTTTCGATGGAGATGTGGCGCGCCTGCCGGCTGTTCGTCGATGTCGGCATTCACTGGAAGGGCATGTCGCGGGACGAGGCCGTGGCGTGCCTGCGGGACAATTCCGCGCTCGCGGACAAGAATATCCAGAACGAGGTCAACCGCTATATTTCCTGGCCCGGCCAGGCGCTCGGGTACAAGATCGGGGAGCTCAAGATCATGGAGCTGCGGCACCGCGCCGAAGCCACGCTCGGACCGGCGTTCGACGTGCGCAAGTTCCACGACGTCGTCCTGCTCGAGGGCGCGATGCCGCTCACCGTGCTCGAGCGGCGCGTGGACGCCTGGATCGCCGCGCAACGCCACTGAGATTCACGGCATCCGAACGCGGAACAGGGCGGCGAACACGCGATTTCCGGCGATGTCGAGCTGGCCGTTGGCGACGCTCTGGTTACCGATCGAGAGCGTGCGGCTGCCGGCCGAGTAGCTCGCGATATCCCCATCCACCGTGTCGCTGCGGAGCGTGCCGCTCGAGGCGTCCGCGAAGATCGTGGCTTCTTCCCCCGCCGTGCAGGCGCTTGCCGCACACGCCGCGGTCGTGTTCTGCGTGCGGATCGTGCCCGTCTGGTACTGGAATGCCGGGTCGAGCACGTCGCTCAGGCTCACGTCCGTACGCGCCGCGTCGCGGTTGCTGATATAGAGCAGATAATAGAAACTCACGCCGCTCGGAATGGTGGCGCCGCTCGCTATGGGCGTCCCGTCGAGCCAGAACGCGCGCTTCACGATGCCAAGTTGCGAAGCGATGAAATTCGCCGCGAACTCGGAAGTATTGTTCGACGCGTCGGTCGCGGTCGCCGTGATGCGATCGCTCGCCAGGAGTCCGCTCACGGTCAGGTTCCCCGCGAAATTACCGTTGACGTCGGTGGTCAGGGATCCCAGGTAAGTCGGACCTTCGCCGTAACCCGACGGGTCGTTATCGGACTTGAAGAACTCGACGCGCGCATTCCCAAAAGTTCCCTGATTCGGCGCGCTGCCGACGTACCCGGCGACCGTGAGCGTCGTGCCGAGCAGGCTCGACGCGGTGATGACGGGGAAGTCCATGTCACTGTTCGGCAGCGCGGCGTTCTTCGTCCCGTTGTTGGGTGTGACGAGATCGCTGCCGAGATTGATACCGAGCAGGGTATTGCCGTAGATCGAGTTCTCGAGGATCGCGTTATTGACGCCGCTCGAGACGCGCACGCCGTTCTGGCCATTACCCGCGATGATGTTGGGCGCGCCTGCAGCCGTGCCGCCGAGCGTGTTGTCGTGATTGGCACCCGAACCGAAGGACACGCCGTCGCCGCCGTTGGCGACGAACCCCGAACCGGCGGCGTTGGTGCCGATGCGGTTGCCCTGAATCACATTGCCGGTGGTCGGCACCCCGGCCACCGCAACACCGGTGCTGCTGTTGCCCGAGACGACGTTCCCGGCTCCGGCCGCCGTACCACCGACCGTGTTGTTCAGTGTGTCCGAGAGGATGACGCCGGCTCCGTTCGGCACCGCGGCAGCGCCGGTGACATCGAGGCCGATGTAGTTGCCCGCGACGACGTTGTTCGTCGCCGTGACGCCCTGGATATCGAGTCCGACAGTGGTATTGCCCGAGATGACGTTGCGGGCCGCCGCTGTCGTGCCGCCGACCGTATTGCCCGAAGGTCCTGCGATGAAGACACCGAAGTTATTCGGGATCGCCGCGGTACCCGCGGCGTTCGTGCCGATCAGATTGCCCTGCACCACGGTGCCCGTCGTGCTGCCGATCATGAAGATGCCCTGCGAGGCGTTGCCCGAGATGAGGTTGCCCGCGCCCGAGGTGGTGCCACCGATCGTGTTGCTCGGTGCATTCGTGAGCTGCACGCCGACTGCGCTGGCGATGGCAGCCGTGCCGGTCGCGTTCGTTCCGATCCGGTTGCCTTCGATGAGGTTGCCCGTCGATCCCGCGTTATCGAGCGAGATGTTCTTGCCGACATTGCCGGAGACGACGTTCGCGTCGGCCGCCACGGTACCGCCGATGACATTGTTCGGCGAGTTATCGATCTCGATGCCAAATGAGTTGGCGAGTGCGGCGGTGCCCGCGGCATTGGTGCCGATGTAGTTACCGGCCAACAGATTGGTCCCGCCGGTGATCAGGTATACACCCGCCTGCGTGAAGCGGTTGATCACGAGGCCACGCACGGCACTGCTCCCCGCGCTGATGGTAAGTCCGCTGACGCCGCCCGACCCCGCGCCGTTCAGCTCGACGACCGGCGTCGCGGTGAAACCGGGTTGTTTCGTCGCATCGAGCACAAGCGGCGCGCTGATCGTGGGCAGGACCGATACCGGCGCAATGGTCGCGACGCCTCCGACGAAGTAGTTGTTCGCCGCGCGCAAACCCGCCGCCGCGGTGCCGTTCGAGATCATGAACACCGCGTTTTCCTTCGCCGCCACGAGTCCTGCCTGCGCGAGACTGGCATCCCCGGTGAGAGTGTTCGCATTCGTGATCAGCTGCCGGAGCGATCCCTGCCCCGTGTCGTTCACGTTGACGATCGTGTCGAAATTGAAGCCGAAGTCGACGCCCGCGATTCCTGCGGCACCGAGGGTCACGTTGGTAATCGACTGCGCCGTGCCACTCGGCCCTGCGGTGAACACTCCCGTGCTCGTATCGAGCGTCGCGCCGACGGCACCCGCTCCCGCATCCGCGACACTGGGATTCTGCCCGCCGACGTAGTCGGTAACGGCAACCGCCACGCCGCTGCTCGCGTTGGTGCGGAAGGTCTGCACCGGAAGCAGCCCCGCCACATAGCCCGTGCGCGAAGAGCTCACACTGCTGTTGACGACCCGCACGGTGTAATTGCCGACGGTTACGCTGCCAAATGAGTAGTTTCCAGAGGCATCCGTCGTGGTCGAGGCAACGAACGTGCCACTGTTGTCGTACAACTCGACCGCCGCTCCCGGGCGGGCGACGCCGGTCGCGCTCGTGCGATCCCGTCCCGCTCCGCCGCCGTAATTGACATCCTCGAACACCGTGCCCGAGATGCCGCTGGTGTTCGTGACGGTCACGTTGCCGCTGAATTCAGAGGTATTTCCGCTGAGCGTCGCGGTGGCCGTCAGCTTCGTGCCGGCCGATACGCCGCCGGGCAACGGGATGCTGAACTGGAACTTGTTCGTCGTGTCGGTGCCCTGGGCGATACCGTTGATCGGCGCCGGACCGTAGGTACCGCTCGTGCCATCGGTGTCCGCGCCGGAGCCCTCGGTCAGCGTGGTCAGGTAGGTCTGGCCTTCCCCAAATCCCGTGGGATCCGCCGCGGCGATGAACAGCTCGATGTCGGAATTCGGCCGTGAGTAGCCGCTTACCACGAGGTTGCTGCCGACGATCAACACGCTGCTCAGTACAGGGTAGTTGAACAGGCCGTTGCCACCCGCGTCGGCATCGCCCGCATCGTTGAGTGTCACGAACGGGTTCGTGCCGTGCAGCTGGTCGTCGCCGCTGTCCAGCAGATCGATGCCGATCTCGCCGCTCGCGCTGCCGCCGCTCTCGGTCGTGATCGTGCCGTTACCGTAGATGGAATTCTGCGTGATCGTCACTCTGCTCGAGACGCTTGGAACCAGCACGCCGGCGCCGTAGTTGTTGAAGATCACGTCCTTGCGGACCACGCCACCAGAGCCACTGACGCGCACCCCTGCCGTCTCGCCGAGCGTCGTGGCGATCCCGCTCTGGGTCACGGCGTTGTTCTCGATCAGATTGGTCGCGGTGCTGTTGTAGAGATCGAGCCCGGACCCGCGATTCGCAATCATGAGGTTGCCGAGAATGGAATGGCCGCTGCTGAAGCTCACCAGCGCTTCGCAGAAATTGTTCACCTGGCTGTTGGCGCGCACTTCGTTCCCCTGCACGGTCCAGCTGGAGGCCCCGGCATTCAAGGCGATGCCCGAGGTGCTTGCAAAGCCGATCAGGTTGTTACGAATGATGCCGGTGCCCGCATTTACATCGATATTGTCGTTCCCCGACCGCGTGGCGGCGCCCGGATCCGTGAAACTCGTCGCAGTGGAACCGATCACGTTGGTCTCGATCAGGATGCCGGTGCCGCCATCGACGCGGATGTTCTGGTCCCCGCTGTTGAACGTGCGCGATCCAAACCCGTAGATGGCGATGCCGCGCACGGCGACGTTGTTGGCATTGATCGACAAGCCGTTGAACAGCGTTCCGCCCCCATCGCTCAGCTGCACCTCGGGTGCGTTCACCTTCGGCAGGGCGAGGTTATCGACGCCGACGGACCCACCCACGCCGAGTTGCCCGGCGTTGGTGTCGCCCACGTCCACGGTCTGGGTCGTACCATCGATGATCGTGTCGGCACCGGTAATCGCCGGCAGTTCGCTGCTCACATTGATGGCCGCAACCGTGCCGGTGAGCTGGCTCGTGAGCCCCACGCGCAGCCCCGGGTGTGCCGCGCCGTCGGACATCATGAAGATCGTCACTTCCTTGCCAGCGGTCTGCCCCACCTGTGCCAACGTGCCGTTGCCGAGTGCATTCGCGTTGCTGATGAACTGTCGCAGCGACCCCTGGCCCGCATCGTTCTTGTTGACGATCGCGTCGAAATTGAAACCGAAGTCGACACCCGTGATCCCGGTCGCGCCGAGCGTCACGTTGCTGATCGACTGCGCCGTGCCCGTGGGCCCGGCGGTGAACACCCCGGTGCTCGTGTTGAGTGTCGCGCCGGCGGAACCCGCTCCCGCATCCGCGACACTAGGGTTCTGCCCGCCGACGTAGTCGGTGACGGCGACCGCCACGCCGCTGCTCGCGTTGGTGCGGAAGGTCTGCACCGGCAACAGCCCCGCCACATAGCCTGTCCGCGAGGAGCTCACGGTGCCGTTGACGGCTCGCACCGTGTAGTTGCCGGCGGCGAGGCCGCCGAAGAGGTAATCGCCGGACGCATCGGTCGTGGTAGAGGTGACGAACGCTCCGCCGTTGTTGTACAACTCGACCGTCGCACCCGGGCGCACGACGCCTGCCGAGCTCGCGTGATCCCGCCCCGCTCCGCCGCCATAGTTCACATCCTCGAACACCGTGCCCGAGATGCCGCTGCTCACGGCGACGGTCGCGTTGCCGCTGAACTCAGAGGTATTGCCGCTGAGCGTCGCGGTGGCCGTCAGCTTCGTGCCGGCCGCCACCCCGCCCGGCAAGGGGATGCTGAACCGGAATTTGTTGGTGGTGTCAGTGCCCTGGGCGATGCCGTTGATCGGCGCTGGGCCGTAGGTACCGCTCGTGCCATCAGTGTCCGCGCCGGAGCCTTCGGTCAGCGTGCTCAGGTAGGTCTGCCCTTCGCCAAAGCCGCTCGGATCCGCTGTCGCGATGAACAGCTCAATGGCTGAGCCCGGTAACGCGTACCCGCTCAATACGAGGTTGCTGCCGCTGATCAACGCACTGGTCAATATCGGATAGTTGAGCAGCCCATTGCCACCGGTGTCGGTATCGCCCGCATCGTTGACTGTGACGAAGGGAGAGGTGCCGAGATCGGAATTGTCGCTGGGCGCATTCAGATCGATGCCGATCTGGCCGGTGGGCCCCGCGCCGTTGCGCCCGTTGATCGTGCCGTTGTTCGCAATCGAGTTGCGCGTGATGATCGTGCCCGAGGCGCCGTCATTGACCTGGACGCCGGCGCCGTAGTTGGCCGAGATGATATTTCGATCCAGGGTCGTGGCGGTCACGCCCGTGCGCAGGGTAACCGCCCCACTCTGCGTCATGGTGGTCGCCGTCCCGATGCCGTTGTTCGTCATCGTGTTGTTCGTGACGGCATTGTTAGCTGCGGCACCACCGATCCGCACGCCCTGGCTCGCCGAGCCGATGAACAGGTTGCCGGTGACGGCCGCTCCCGAGGAGGCATTGATGTCGATGCCGTCGCCGGACGAGTCGTTCAGCGCGGAATCCCGGACCTCGTTCCCGCTGACGGTCCAGTTGTTCGAGGCGGCATCGAGCATGATGCCGTGGAAGTCTCCGAAGCCGATGAGATTGTTGCGAATCGTGCCGCTGGTGGCACCGCTCGCGTAGACGGCGCGCGCGTTATGCAGCGCAACGCCCGGATCGGTGAACGCGGTCGCCGTGGAGCCGAGCACGTTGTTCTCGATCAGGGCGCCGGAATTACCCGTGACGCGAACCGCGCCTTCTCCAACCGCGGCGCCGAACCCGTAGACCGCGAAACCGCGAACCGTGGCATTGGTAGCCTGGATGTCGATGCCCACGGCGAGCGAGGCGATGTCGCGAATCGCGACCTCTGGCCCATTCAACTGGCCCAGCACGAGCGCGTCCACGCCCACGGTACCCCCGACACCGAGTGTGACTGAGTTGGTATTGCCGACGTTGACCGTCTGGGTCGTGCCGTCGAGCGTCGTGTCCGCGGCGGTGATCGCCGGCAGCGCTGTGGCCGGCGTGATTACCGCCACGCCGCCGGTGAGCTGATTCGCGAGAGCGAGTGGGTCCGGCGGCCCGCGCAGTCCCGGATGTGTTGCCCCGTCGCTGATCATGAAGATCGAGACGTCCTTGCCCGCGGTCTGTCCCTGGATGGCGAGCCCCACGTTGCTGAGCGCATTGCTGTTCAGGATGAACTGTCGGAGCGACCCCTGGCCCGCATCACCGGTGTTGACGATCGTATTGAAGTTGAAGCCGAAATCGATACCCGTGGCCCCGCTCGCGCCCAGGGCGACGGGGGTGATGGATTCCGCGGTGGTCGTCGCCGTCGTCAGCGCCGCAAGCGTGGTGCTGCCGTTGCCTGCGTCCACCAGCGCCGGGTTCTCCCCGCCGACGCGATTCGGATCGGCCGTGCCGACGGTGCCGGTGAGTCCGTTGGTGCGGAAAGTCTGCACGGGGATCAGTCCCGCGGCTGCGCCACGCGAAGAGCTCACGGAGCTGTTGACGACCCGCACCGTGTAGTTGCCCGTCGCGAGCGGCGCGAAGGAGTAATTGCCGGAGGCATCGGTGAGCCTGAAGTCCACGAAGGTGCCGGAACTGTTGTACAACTCGACGCGTGCGTTGGCCTGAGGAGCGGCGCCCGCGACGCTGCGATCGCGGCCCGCGCCGCCGCCGTAGTTCACATCCTCGAACACCCTCCCGGAGAGAGTGATGACGCCCGCTACGGTCGCATCCGCGCCGAACTCCGAGGTGTTGCCGCCGGCATCGCGCGCCGTGCCCGTCACCAGATCCCCGAGCGCGAGCGGCACCGCGGCCGGCACCGCGATCGCGCAGTTGAAGGTGCCATCCGCGGCGGTGTTGCAGGTGCCGAGGTACCAGCGCCCTTCGCCGTGCGGCACACTGAGTCCGTCGCCGAGAATGATCGGGCCGTTGTTGTTGCCGTCGTTGTCGGCCTTGAAGAACTCGAGCGTGTGAGTGCCGGCGATCTTGGTGGACGCAGTCCCGACATACCCCGTTAGCGTCAGGGTGCTGCCCGAGAGCGACGCCAGGGTGATGACCGGGTAATCAAAACCAGTGTTCGGCAGACTCGCACTGGTCGTGCCGTTGTTCGGCGTGACGCCATCCCCGTTCGGGTTACCGGCGCCGGTGTTCGTGACATCGAGATCGATACCGAGGCCGCCATTACTATGGAGCGAGTTTTTCGACAGGATGTTGCCCGTCGTGGTCGTCCGCACTGAATCGACGACGACGGTGATGCCGGCCCCGGCGCTCGTGGTGACGACGTTGCGGGCGACGGTGCTGCCGCTGCCGAAGATGCGCAGGCCACCGGTTTCCACCGTCGTGCTCGTATGCGAGCGGTACAAGCTGTTCTCGGTGATCGTGAACGGGCCGGGCGCTTCCCAGGCGTCGAGGTCGTAGGCGCCGGACTTGTCGATCCGATTCTGGGTGATCGTGATCGCCTGGCCGGATGAACCTTCCACAGTGATGCCGTCGCCGAAGCTGGCGGGTTCCAGGGCATTGTTGTAAAGGTCGTTCGTGCTGATGACGCTCGTGTTCTGCGCCTGGATACCCGTATTGACGGTGTACCCGATGAAATTCGAGGTCACGTTCGCGGACCCGGTCCCGATGTAGACGCCGATGTAGACGCGGCTGGCCGCGCCGGGATCGGTGCCGTCGGCCCGCGGACCGACGAAGCACTGGGTGATCAGGCTTCCCGTGCCCGCTGAAACGTCCATGGCGCGGCCGACCGAAGGCCTGTTGAAGACCGCGAGGTTCTTGACCGTCGTGTTGCTCGCCGCAAGGTTGAGGATCGTCCCCAGGTTTCCGCCGTTGATCTCCACTTCGGGCCGGGCATAGCTCGGCAGCGACGCCTCGTCGCCCGTACCGACGATGCCGTCCAGCCCGGTGCCGACGGCCTCGTTCTGCGGCCGGTCGGGGTCGCCCGAGAAGCCTGCATTGGTGTTACCAACGTTGGTCGTCTGCGTACCGCCGTCGATCGTCGTGTCCGCGGCGCTGATCGATGGAAGCGCGATCGACGTCAGCGTGATGGTCGCGACGCCGGAGGCGTTCAGCTGATTCGTGAGTCCCGCCCGCAGCCCCGGATGCAAGAGCCCGTCGCTGATCATGAAGATCGACACGTCCTTGCCCGCGGTCTGCCCCTGGATGGCGAGCCCCGCGTTGCCGAGCGCATTGCTGTTCAGGATGAACTGCCGCAGCGACCCCTGCCCCGCATCGTTCTTGTTCACGATCGTGTTGAAGTTGAAGCCGAAGTCGATGCCGGTGACGTCGCTCGCGCCGAGCGCGACCGTCGTGATCGACTCGGCCTGGCCGGTGATCCCGGCCGTGAACGCGCCGCTGGTCGTATTCATCGTGGTCCCGGTGCCGCCGTTTCCGGCGTCCGCAAGCTGCGGCGCCTCGCCGCCGACGCGGTTCGGGTCCGCTGTGCCGACCGTGCCGGTGAGCCCGTTGGTGCGGAAGGTCTGCACGGGCAGCAGTCCCGCGGACGCCCCACGCGACGAAGTCACGGAGCTGTTGACCACGCGCACGGTGTGGTTGTGTCCGGCGCCAAGGCTGATCAGCGTGTAGTTACCCGCCGCGTCGGTCGTCGCCGACGTCACGAAATTGCCGTTCTCGTCGTAGAGCTCTGCGCGCGCAGACTGCTGCCCCGCGCCCCCGGACGCCGCGAACGAGCGCCCCGCACCGCCGCCGTAGTTAGCGTCCTCGAACACCTTCCCTGAGATCAGCGGCGCCGGCTTCAGGGGAACCGCGCCGATGGCCCAGGCCTTGGACGACCCCGTGCTCCAGTTCATCGTGACCGACGCGGCGCCTGGCTTGGTGCTGCCGCCGCCGTGGGCGTCACCCCCCGCGTTTCCCGTGCTGTCGTTCCACCGCTGGATCTGCGGCGCGCCTCCGACCGTCAGCGCCCCGCCGTCTCCGGCCGCCGAAACCGTATCGATCACGACTTCACCGGGTGCGCTCGCGAGCGTGACGGAGGGCGCAGTGCTGGTACCGGTGGCCCCCGCGAAGCTCCCAGTCGGGACGTACTGGTCGACCCCTGTAAAGGTGATCGCACCGCAGACGAGATTCTTGGCTTTGGTGACGTTGACTTGAATGCTGGTCGTGCCCACTGGAGGGGCGACCATGCGGTACAGATACATTTGGATCGTATCGCTCGCGATCGGGCTGGGGCTGGTGCCGATCAGCACGAGGGGCGTACCGCCGTAGGTAACGCTTGTTATCGTCTCCGGGGTCTTCGCCAGCGAACAGCCGACGACCAGGATGCGGCTGTCGCCGGCCGCGACGGTATGCAGCCAGCTGAGAGCCGTGGTACTGCCTTTCCCGGCGGAAATGTTGGCGGTGTCGACCCCGATCGCCGCATGCACCCGTGCGCCGACGCAAAGCCACATCGCGAGCGCAATGCCGGCGCTCCACGTCAGCGATCCGGATGTGAATCGACGCGGCATCATGGGGCGTTCATCGGCGACGGGAACCGCTCATCCCCCGAGATTGTGAAACTTGCCGGTGGAAAGCGCCGGCACCGGCTGCGTTTCATCGACGTAGTCCACGGCGACCTTGACCGCGTTGCGCCCGGCGCGCTTGGCGTCATAGAGCGCGCGATCCGCCTGCATCACGAGCCCAGTCGGGCTCTTGGCATGCGTGCCGAGCGTGGCGACCCCGATGCTCACCGTGACGCTGACCCGATTGCCGCTGCCGCGCACCGGCAGCGCGAGCTGCGCGATCGTGGTGCGCGCCAGGTTCGCGATGTACACGGCGGTTGCGGTGTCGGTTTCCGGCGCGATGACGATGAACTCCTCGCCGCCCCAGCGTGCGATCAGGTCCGTCGGGCGCACGACCGAATGCAGGCTCGCCGCGAGCGCCTTCAGCAGCAGGTCGCCGGCTTGGTGGCCGTGCGTGTCATTGAACGCCTTGAAATGATCGACGTCGACGAACAGCAGCGACAGCGGTCGGCCGAACCGCTCCGCGCGCTCGGTCTCGGCGCCGATCGATTCCTGCGCGTAGCGATGATTGAAGAGTCCGGTCAGACCGTCCTTGATCGACAGATCGCGGAACATCGCGTTCAGTCGCTCCAGCTCCTGGTTCTTCAGCGTGAGCTGCGCCACGAGCTGCTCGCGCTCCTGCTGCATCCGCACGCTCTCGATCGCGCGCTCCACCGCGCGCGAGATCAGCTCCAGGCTTTCGAACGGCTTGAACAGGTAGTCGTAGGCGCCGTTCTTGAGCGCCTCGACCGAGGATTCCATGGACGCATGGCTCGTCATGATGATGACGTGCGCAAAGGAACTCGACTCCTTGATTTGCGCGAGTAGCTGCAGGCCGGACTTGCCCGGCATGCGAATGTCCGTCAGCACGACATCGGGCCTTTGTTCACTGAAGAGTCGCCACGCGGTCGCGCCGTCGCCCGCCACGGCCACTTCGTAGCCGTCGCTCCGCAGGACCTGTGCGACCAGGTCGCGAATCGCCGCATCATCATCGGCCACCAGGATCTTGTTGCTCATGCCGCCTGACTCCCCGCATCCGCCGCCATGCTGGCGCTCGCGCCGAGATCCGGCCGCGCCGGCAGGCGGATCAGGAATTCAGCGCCGCGCCCGGGTTCCGAGCTGACACTGATCTCTCCGCCGTGATCGCGCACGATGCCGTAGGTAACCGACAACCCGAGACCGGTGCCATGGCCGGCCTGCTTGGTCGTGAAAAAGGGCTCGAAGATCCGTGCCACGTGCTCCGGAGCGATGCCCGGCCCGTTGTCCCGCACCGAGATCAGGACTGAGGACTCGGTGTGCCAGGTTCGCACCCGCACCGTGCCGCCCTTGGGCTCCATCGCCTGTTGCGCGTTGATCATCAGATTCATGAGCACCTGTTGCAGTTGATTACCGTTGCCGTGCACGAAGGGCAGTGCGCTTTCGCAGTCCCTCTCGACCGTCACGTTCTTGAGCGACAACTGGTGATCCACGATCGCGGTGGCACGCGCCGCCACGTCGTTAATGTCGGTCGCCGCGAGCTGCGTGGGCTCCTGGCGGGAGAATCGCATCAGGCTGCCGATGATTTCGGTGCAGCGCCGCGTCTCGCGCTCGATGATATCGAGATTCGCGGCGAGTGCAGCCGGATCGTCGAGCTTGCGCCGCGACAGTTGCGCGAAACCGAGAATCCCGGCGAGCGGATTTTTCACCTCGTGTGCCAACCCGGCGCTCAGCTGCCCGAGAGCGGCCATCTTCTCCGACTGGATCAGCGCCTGGCTCGCGGTTTTCAGCTTCTCGTCGCGCTCGCGCAGATTCGCGGTCATGGTGTTGAACGACTGCGCCAGCACTCCGACCTCATCGTGCGAGGATACGTCGACCGTGACGTCGAATTGCCCCGCGCCGACCGTGTCGGCGGCAGCGGAGAGTTTCTCGAGGGGCCGTGACAGGCGGCGCGCGATCATGATGCCGATGAGCGCCGCGGTAACGACCAGCGCGAAGCCGAGCCAGACCAGCTGGCGCACCAGGTCCTGCGCGGTGAGGTACGCCGTCGCCTGCGGAACGCGGACCACGAGCGTGGCCGGCGTGATCGCGGAACGCGCAAAGCCGACAAAATACTTCTGGCCGCGCAGGTCCTCCTCGCCGACCCAGACCAGTTGCGTGCCCGCGGATCCCAGCTTGACGGTCGAACCGAGCGGCGCGCGGCGCTCGTCGTTCGCGACGACCACAGCATTCGCGCTGTTGACCAGCATTACCTCGAAGGAATCGACGCGCTGCAGCGCGGCTCGCAGGACCCCGGCGCGCACCGTTGCGACCACCGGGTTTGAAGCCTTGTCGGCGGCGCCGCGGATCGCGATGCGGACGAGCGCGGTCTTGCCGATCTGTTCCGACGCGACGCGCGTCACGAGCCGCTTGTCGGGGCTCCCCTGCCAGGGCGCGAGATCGGCAATCGCGACTTGCCGAGAACTCACGCCCGCGGCGGCGAGAGCCTGGGAATCGAAGAAGGTGGCGGGCGCCCCGTCGCTACCAGTCGCCGTCACCGCCAGCAGCGCGGGATTGGCGGAAAACAGAGTCGCGGCCATCCGCTGCTTCTGCTCCTCGCTCAGGTAGCTCGCGCCGATCACTTCGCTGAAGCCATACGCCGCCCCGGCGTAGCGCTCGATCACCGTGTCGATCTCGGACTTGGTGCTGATCGCGGTCGCCGCCGCGAGGTCCTTGACGTAGGTGGTCTTGTCCTGGTGAAAGAGCCGCGCCATCGTGGCCGTGATGAGTCCCACGGCCAGCATCAGCAGCAGCAGCACGCTCCCCAGGATTTTCAGTCGAATCGGCATGAGCACGGCGGCGGTTTCCTATTTGGACACGACCACGACGCTGGCGTAGGCAACGTTGCCCACAGCATCGACGGACTCTACGGTGATCACGTTGGCACCAGCGTCCAACTCGGTCACGCGATGAAACATATTTCCCGACATTTCAGCGGGTTTGCCGCGCACGAACACGCGGGCATCCGGGTCCGTCGTGCCAGAAATTGTGACGAATCTCTCGGAGACGACCCTGGGCGTCGCATCGAGCCGCAAAGCCGGCGGCGTTGTGACCCGGCTCACATCGAAATCGGCCGCGGCGGTGTCCAGCCCCTGGGCCCAACCCAGGCGGCTCCTGACCTTCCAGAAATAGTGCCCGATCGTGAGATTCCCGTGGCGGAACTGCGGCTCGGTGAGCACTTCGTCGACCACGATATCGCGGAAGCGCGCGTCGCGCGCAATCCGCAGCCGGTAGCCGTCGGTCTTCGGGACCGGCGCCCAGCTGAACCTGACGAGCTCCGGAGCATTGCGGTACTGGAATTTCGCGTTGGCGGCAGGCGTCAGCAACTGTGGCGGCGGCGGCAACTCGACGAGCGCAAGCTGGTGGCCGTTGGCGTCGACCGTGAGCGCATGGCGCTCCGCGAGGGCTATCGATTCCCGTGCGGTGCGGTACGTCGCGGCACCGCTATAAAGATTGACCGTCGCGGTGCGGTTCGAGTTGACGACGACGCTGAATTTCGCCGGCCCACCCTGCTCGCCTGCCTGCACCTCGACGGCGCCGCCGTTCACGCGCGCCACCTCGACCGACTCCGCCCCGCTCACCTGCACTTCTGCGCCCAGCTCGCCCTGCATCATCACCGCGATCGGCCGGGCGAACTCGCCGGCCAGCCCGGCCGCGCCGCGCTCGAACACGATCAGGGATTTCTCGAGAACAGTGAGGTGCCCGCCGTCCTCGCTCCGCACCACCGCGGTCGAGTTATCCCCGGTCTGCAGCGAATCGCGTTCCAGAAACAGGTCACCGACGCCCGCGCGCTGCCAGTTCAGCGCATCGGCCGACCGGCGCTGCACGTCCCGGTCACGCTCGATCAGCGCGCCGAGCTGCAGCCGGCCGCCCGCCAGCGCGCCGACCCGCGGCGTGGACAACTCCTGAGCGGCGGACAAGCCACTCATCAGGTCGGTCGACAACCCGACACCCGCCGGAAAATAGAAGTGCAGCGTGCCGTAGAGAAAACCGACGAACAGCGTCACGGCGACCAGTACCAGGCCGAATTCGTTCGTCAGCAGGCGCCAGCCGGTGAGTCGCGCGGAGGTCTCCATCAGAAGGCTCCCTGGAGGCGCAGGAACCAGCCGCGCTCCGAGTAGTTATCGTTCGAAAGCAGGTCGTCGGAAAAATCCGTGAAGTTGTAGCCGAGGCCGATGCGCATGTGCTCGAAGTGCTCCCAGGTGAGCTCGGTCAGCACGCCCGACTGAGAATCGTGCGTCTCGTTCTGCGCCAGGCGCCGCAGCTCGAAGCCGAGCGCGAGCTGGTGCTCGATGCCCACGTTGAGGCGCTGCAGCGCGAGCCAGGAAGTGGTGGTGACATCGAACGCATCGAGATCGGTGATCCGGCGCTTGATCGCCTGCTTGCCGACCCACTCGATGCGCGGATTGATCTGGTAGGACCAGTCGGCTGCCACCACGTCACTGACGCTCGAGAGGTGGTCAAAGCCGCGCTGCGTGCCGGTCGGAGTCTCATCGCGTCGCGTCAGCTTGAACAGCATGTTGAGGCGGTCGGCCACGACCGGGCGATAGGCGAGACCGACGCTCGCTTCGCCGAAGGCGAGTGAATTCAGCGGGTTCACGCCGTCCTGGGTATCGCCATAGCGGTAGCGGCCGAGCAGCGTCAGGCTGTCGTTGAACTTCCACTCGCCCGCATTGATCGAGACGAACTGGTCGATGCCGCTCAACCCGTGCTGCTGGCGCCATTCGTTGCGCGTCGAGAGCTTCAGCCCGCGGCCGTTGTCGTAGGCGACGCCTCCGGCGACCGCCCAGCGCTCATCCGGCGTGAGCCCCGAGTCGAGCGCCGATCGCTCGGCAGAAAGCAGCACGGTCAGCCCGTGTGCGACGCTCCAGTCGCGCTGGATTCCGGCGAGGTTGCGCAGCGACTGGTGGCCGCCGACCTGTCCCCACTCGTACTCGGTGTAGGCCTTGCCGCCCGTAAATGGGCGATTCGCTCCCAGCACTGTGGTCCGGCTCGCGCTTCCGGGGTCATCGGTCATGCGCTCCGCCACGTAGATGGAGCCGGCCGGAGTCTCGTAGGTGCCGCCGAGCTCGAGTGCGTCGCCCCGGGCGCCAAAGGCTGCCCGCGCGCGCACCGCGAAACGCTGCGAGAGGATCCAGTCGAGTTCGGACGAGGTCTGACGCACGTCCGGGCCGCGCAACGATTCCTGGTGCTGCAGAGCGACCGCGATGTTCTTGCTGACCTTGTAGCCGGCGCGCGCCGCGGCAACGGTCGCATCGCCGCCGCCGGTCGCGCCGCCGCCGGTGTTGCGGTCCTGCACTTCACTCACGAAACTGAAGCGCTCGGTCTCGTGCTGCCACTGGACGGACGTCTGCTTCTGCGACTGCGAGCCCTGGGCGAGGTCGTCGAGCCGCAGGCTGAACCTGTTGGTCGGGTTCATCACCCAGCTGAAGGTGCCGCCGACCTGCTGCGTCGCGGTGCTCGCGAAATTCTGGTTGGCCGCGAAGCCTTCGCCGAGATCCTTGTAGTAAGCCGTGCCGAAGAAGTGCCCCGGCCGGTCGAGAAGTTTGCCGATGTCGACTTCGGCGGCGAGCTTGATGCCGCTCGCCTGCTGCACGGCGCTGAGCGCGCGACGCGTGTACGTCACGCCGCCGTCGTTGCTCTCGAGCACCATGGAATCGGCGCCTTGCGTGTGCGCGTACTCGGCCACCAGTCGCGCGGCGGAGAGCTTGACTTCCGCATCGACGCCTCCGAGCTGGTAATCGGTCGTCGCCTGCTGGTCGCTCACGTACGTGGCGCCGACGGTAACGCGGCCGTCCGCGAGCCGCTGCTTCGCGCGCGCGGCAATCGTGCCGGTGCTGCCGCCTGCGCCGCGCGTTTCGTAATCCACCTGGATGATGACCGGATTGCCCGCGAGCGCGTTCGGCCCGATCAGCGTCGAGGCACCTGCGATGCTCGACACCGGCCGGTTGAAGTACAGGCGGCCCTGCAGGTACTGGAGCGTGTAGTCGACGTTGCGCTGCTGCGGCTGGCGCTCGAGCAGCAGCCCCGTGTTCTGGTCGCGCACGAGGAGCGTCACCTGCTCGCTGCCCTCGATGACGTCCTGGTGACTGAGAAAGTAAAGCGATCCGCCCGACGCGCGAATCTGATCGCGCACCGGCTCGAGTCGCGCGTCCGCGGCCACGACCTGCAGCTCGCTGCGCGATTCGCCCTTGGAGGTTTTCGCGCCCGAGTGGTACTGCAGGCGCGCGCCGTACAGCGTTCGCTGGTACGCGGCGAGCTCGGTGTCGGTGAGGTTGAGCGCGTAGTTACCCACCAGCGCCTCGAGCTGCTCGCTGCTCAGTGCGAGGTAGAACTTGCCCTGCGACTCGGCGTCGTACACCAGTTCGCTGGAATCACCGTAGACCGGGTACACCGTGTCCGGATCGATGTTGGTCAACAAGCGCTCGTTCTCGAGCCCGTTGAGACCCGAGAACATCTGCCCGAGCTGCTTCTTGCGACTGTCGTACGCCGCCGTCAGCAGGTAGCGTCCGAGCACGCGGCCCTTGAGGTAGAACGCGGCCCGGCCCTCGGTCACCGTTGCGCTGCTGCCCGCGGATTGCAGGCCACCGCTGCGCTGCACCTGGCCGATCCGGCCATCCGCGAACGCGAGCATGAAGAGTTTCTCGCCCGACACGTCCACGTCGCGGCGGATCTCCCCCTCGTTCCCTTCCGCATCGACGACGCGGACTGCGACCGAGTTGCGGCCCTTCAGCAGATCGATGCTCGCGAAGAACTGGCCACTGGCATCGACCTCTGTCGGCGTCTCATTGACGAAGACATGGTTGCCCGGGTCCGTGAAGCCCGGCACGACGAGCCGCGGGCTCTGCAGCGGGATGCCGCGCGGCGGCAACTGCAGCACGAGCTTCGGAACCGGCTTGACAGCGACCAGCGCGGCACCTTGCTTCTCGGTTGTGACGCTCACACTCAGGTTGGCGTAACGCACGAAGCCGGCCGGGTTGGTCGCGCTGACGACGTAGCGGTTCTCGCCACGGACCGGCTGCAGCGCGAGCGTGAAATGGCCCGCGTCGTCGACCGCAACGGCGACGCCGTCGAGTTCGACGGCGTTACCGGCATCCGTGGTGCCGTCGACGCCGTAGCCGAGCGCTGCGTCATTGGTGCGGGCGCGGACTGCGTCGGTGGCGGCCGCGCCGCTGAACGGCACCAGTTCCGTCTTCGCCGCGGCAGACAGGTCCAGCCGCGGCATGCGGATCGTCGCCTGCACGTGCCGACCGGTTTCGTCGCGCAGCGCGACATCGAATTGGCGGGTGTCCGCCGGGGCGGACTCGGCGGCAAACCGGCCGTCGGGCTCGACCGTCACGTCCGTGCCATTGAGCCGCACCGCCGCCGGCACGCGAGCCCGTTGATACATCTGGGCGCGATCCACGTTGTTCCACTCCCCGCGCACCTCGACGCGCCGGTTCTGCTCGCGTCCTGCGGCGGTGCTGTTGGTCGCAACCGGCCGGCGCTTGCCGTAGCCGATCACCGTGAATCGCTCCGCGGGCAGGCCCGCGGTGCTGGTGAGATAGATGAATGCCGAGCGAGCCCGCCGTTCGGACAGGCCCTGGTTGTAGGCGTCGTCACCTTGCGAGTCGGTATGCCCGGCGATCACGACGTGTTCGTCCGGATACTGCCGGATCACTTTCGCGGTTTCATCGAGCAGCGCCCGCGCACGATCCGTGAGCTCCGCGGAACCGCTGACGAACGCGCCGCCGCGCAGCTCGAGCGACACCGTCGTGCTGTGGTTGACGCCGAACATGCGGCGCGCGCTCGTGACCGTGACGCCGTCCGGATACTCGACCTCGAGCTGGTAGAAATAGACCCCGCCGGAGCGGATGCGCACGCCCTGCGCATCGAGCCCGTCCCAGCTCACGGTCGCGGGCGGCATGCCGGTCCCGGAGAATTCACGCACCGGTTTGTCAGCGCCGCTGTCCACGACGAGCCGCCAGGTCTTCGGCTGCTGTGCGCTCGGCGCGACGTCCAGGGTGAAATTCAGCGCCACGGTAGCGGCGTTGTCCCGCACTTCGACCACGTCGTCCGACTTGCGCGTCACGAGTTGCACGTCCTGCAGCGGCAACTCGGCTGGCCTACCGTTGACGAGCACGGTGAACATGCGCGTGCTGCCCCGAACCTGGTCCGGCACGGCCGCGGCGTCGGTCTGCAGTTCGGCCCCGAATTGCCGCGGGTGACCGATCGATTCGGTGTCGGCCTGGTAGGTGACGCCGAAATTGGCCTTGGCGAGCAGGCCCGGGGTCACGCTCAGCACACGGGTAACGCGGCCGGTACTGTGGGCGTTGCCGGCGATGCTTGCGATGTTGAGTTTGACCAGCCGCTGGCCGGGGAGCACGGCCGGGAAGTGGAAGCGCCCGAACCTGTCGGTGAGCGCATAGCTGCCGTCGTCCAGCACGACCATCGCCGCCGCCACGCCGGGCTCGTCGCGTCCCTGCCAGCCATTGCCATCGCGGTCGTAGTACACCTTGCCGATGACGGTCCCGAGATCGAACGTCGGATCGGGGACTACCTCGATCTGCGCTTTCGCCACCGCCGACAGGTAGCAGGTCTCGCAGACGTCATAGGTCACCGCGGTATTGACGTGCATGCCGGCGCTGGCACTCGCGCCGACGCGCATCGCGTAGCTGAGCACGCGATAGCCGGGTTCGCCCGGGTCGGTCGTGCCGTTGCCGTTGCTGTCGACCGGAGCCGCCACGGTGCCCACGTCGAACAGCAGGTGCGCGAGGTCCGCAGGGTCCGCAATCGCCACGCCGTCGAGGCGCGCCGACCCGGCCACATATTTGAGGCCCGTCGCCGGCGTATCAGCCAGGTGTACGGCTGTTACTGCGCGCGTGCCGCGATTACGGATCTCGATCGTGTAACTGACGACCTGCCCGATGGCGGCGCGCGTGGGCAGCGCACGCTTGTCGAGTTGCAGCACCTCGCCCTGTGTGAACAGCACGCTCGGTCGTGCGCTCAGTACCAGGCTGTCCTGCACATCGGTGGCGGTGATGACGGTCGGGCCCGGCACCAGCGATCGGATGACCGCCGTGGTGATGCCGTTGGCGTCGGTCGGGCCGAGCGGTTGCACAATGACGTCGGTCGGGCCGCGGCTGCTGCTGACGGAGACGGTGCGCCCCGCGACCGGCTGGTTGTTCGCATCGCGCAGCGTAATCGTAATCACGCTCGCAGCCGTGCCGTCGGCGATGACGATCGGCGGACTGACGGTGACGGTCGAGTTGCGTGCACTGACAGATGTCGCCTGAACCGTGACAGTGAGACTGTTGGCATCGGCGGCATCGCCGTCGGCGTTGCCCGCCGTGAGCGGCATTGGCGCGACCGGCGTCGCGCGATCGTCCACGGCGACTGCGAAGTCGCCGGGTCCGGTCGTAGCCGGCGCATCGAGGCGCAGGCCGATCGATACGCGTGAGGCCGGCGCCGGAATCTTCGCGCCGAAATCGATCGTGATCTGTTGACCGCTCAGCTGCGCGCAGAACTGCCCCGCGACCGGCGTCGGACAGTTGGCGGTCAACGGCACGCCGGCCACCTGGACGGAGGTCACGGCGAGGTTGGTATATCCGTTGGGCGCGGTGATGAGCACTCGGTCGGCGCCGCTCTCTCCGGCTGCCGTATTCACGAGGGCATCGAGCACCAGCGCGGCACCGAAGGTGCCCGCGCCGAGCTGATTCGGGGAGATTTCGGCAACGCCGGTGGCCGAGCCGCCGGAGCCGCGCGTCAGCCGTACCGTCGCGCGGCTCAGATCGAGCGCGCTCGCGCCAATCGCGCCCTGGCCGGAATTGCTCAGGGTCTGCGCGGACAGCAGCGGGCTTGCGAGCGCACCGGCTGCAAGCAACGCGTAGAGCAAGACTTTCCGCAGGTGACTGGCTGGCATGTCAGTTCACCTTCACGCGGAATCGGATCGCCCAGCGCGTGTGCGCCGGGAGGTTGATGGGAACATTCGCCTGTGCAGGCACGTCGCCCGCCGTGAGCCGATCGGGGCTCGGCGGTCCGCCCGTATCGATGATCGACGCCTGGTCGTCGGGAGCGCCTTGCACATCGGTCAGCGGGGCCCAGCTTGCGGCCCAGATGATTGCGTCGCTCGCGCCTGCAGCCACGGTCGTGAACTCGATCGAATTCGCGACATAGCTGAACTGCGTTTCGTCGATCTGGTCGCTCAGCGAAAGATTCGCCGCGACGAAGTCGGTCGGGTTATCGACGTAGAGGACAAAGTAGATCTCCTGTCCGGGCGTCACCGTGGTGTTGTCAGGCAACACCTGGCCCGTGAGATCGCGCGCTTGCTTGACCAGTCCAAGAGCAGTGGAATTGACGACGATTCGCGCCGTTCCCGTGCCGTCGCCACCATCGATCTGCTGCCCGGTGCCGTCTCCAATGACGGCGGTTGCAGCATTGACCGCAGCTTCGGCCGTAGATCCCATGCCCGCCACGAACACCCACGCGCACGACAACAGCGCGGCTGCGAGCCGCAGTGCGGCCCGCCGCAGGAGCGGCGTCATGTTGAGCAGGCTCGGTGACACGAGGTCACGCACGGCAAGTAGTCGCGCTAAGTCCGGCTGCCGCGGACCGCGGGGCTCACCGCTCAAGGGCGATGAGCCTCCGCGGCGCGCGGCCGCCTGGAAGAGTAGCGCGTCCGACTTACTGCATCGTCACCGTGAACGACACCGCCAACACCTTGTTGGCCGCCGCGTTCAGCTGGGCGTTCGCCGCGTTCTGATTACCCGCGTCGATCGTGCGAGTTCCGGCCGTATACGTGACCGTATCCGCATCGACCACATCGGTCAGAGCCGCCGAGGCCTGAACCAGCCCGAAGATCGTCGCTTCTTCGGCCACCGTGCAGGCCGCCGCGGCGCAGGCACCGGCGTTGTTCACCTTGATGCTGTTGGCCTGGTAGGCAAACAGCGGATCGAGCACGTCGCGCATGCTCACGTCACTCACCGTAACGCCGCTCGGATTGTTCATGTAGATCATGAACTTCACGACCGTGCCCTTCGCCAGCGTGGTGCCGCTCGCAATGGGCGTGTTGCTGCCATCACCCAGGAACGCACGCTTGACGAGTGTCAGCGCTCCCGAGCTGTTCAGCACGAACACGTTCGACGCTGTCAGCGCCGTCGCATCGCCGGCGATGTCGCCGGTACCCTGGTTGTTGGCTGCCTGCGCCGTACCTGCGGCGAGCGCTGTCATCGCCAGCGCGAAAACCGCGCTGCGCAGACGTCGAAAGTACATTGAAACATTCATCGCACTACTCCTCACTATTGCGTCTGATCCAGATGAAATAAAACGACCCCCCGCGCCGCTTTCATGCAAAAGCTGCGCGCACGCAACGAGACGGCTTGTCGCGAGACAAACCGTCTTTTACGTGTGCGGCAGCGTGACAAAATGCGCGGAAAAGCGCCGTGAAAGGCGCCCGGGGACGGCCCCCGGCCCGCGCGGCAACTGTGACCTTCGTCACGAATATGCTCGGCTACGCCTATTTTTCAGCTCACCATGCGGGGATTCGCCGGGCCCGACGATCGCGGGCGCCGTTGTGACGTAGTTCTCGTTTGCCCGCCGGTCAGCGACCTCGGCTAACTAGCCGCTCGACCCTCAGACGCACTTGCGCTGCGCGTTCGACCACTCGCGTTGCACGGTGTGTCGACCGATCTTGCGGAAATTCCACGCGCAGATGTCGCCGATCTCGCCGTGGTGATCGTCATACCAACCGGTGCCCGGCACCGGATCGGTGATCGCCTCGCAGAGCTCGTGCGAACAGGTCGCCGTCAGGGCGTCCAGCGCGCGCATGCCCCCGAGGCAGCCGCTGCAGGAAGGATACGGAACGACGCAGTAGTAGATAGCACCGGCGGCGTTGTGGTAGCCGCAGAACGCCTGACAGGAGCGGCTCCCGCCCATCGCCGCGACCACGCCCGGCGCGAGGAACACGAAATAGAGCGAGTCCCCCGTGTTCTTCGGTACCACGCGGCCGCGAATCCACTTTTGCAGTTCACGCCGGAGCGCCGCGTCGCTCACGCTGCCGCCTGGCGCCGCTCCGCTGATCACCTGGCTGCCGAGATACTGTCCGTGCCCGATCGCCTGGCCGCGCACGCTGTACTCGCCCAGCTGATCGATGAGCGAGCTGCTCAGGATGTCGCCGAAGAACCGATCGAGCCCCGCGCGCAGCTTCCGCGCCGTCGGCGATGCCTGCCACGGCGCGCCCCAGTAGGCCGCGTACGCCCTGGCGTTGCGGATGAGGGGTCCGCCCCGATAGGTGAGTAGCGCGCGCGGCGGGGCACGAAAGGCCCCAGCGAACGGATCAGCGGGAGTGCCGCGCGCTTTGCCTGCTGCAAGATCCTCGATCGCGCGAACCGGTTTCGGGAAACGCAGCGGGACGATGCGCACCGCATCGTTGTTGCGCACTCCGGGCCGCCGGCGCGCCCGCCCCGCCATCAGCTGCCGCCGAACCAGTTATAACCCTGGTCTTCCCAATACCCACCGGGGTAGGTATTCGTGACGAACAACGCCTGGATGTGCTTGGGATTCTTGTAGCCGAGCTTGGTCGGCATGCGCAGCTTCATCGGAAAGCCGTACTCGCGCGGCAGCGTCTGGCCATCGAAGGTAAACGTGAGCAGCGTCTGCGGATGCAATGCCGTCGGCATGTCGATGCTCGTGAAGTAGTCGTCGGCACACTGGAAGCCGACGTACTTGGCCGTCAGATCGGCCCCCACGCGCTTCAGAAAGCTCGCGAACGGCACCCCGCCCCATTTGCCGATCGCGCTCCAGCCCTCCACGCAGATGTGTCGCGTGACCTGGCTTTCCTGCGGCAGCGCATACAGCTCCTCGAGCGGCCACGCATGCTTGTCCGCCACCAGCCCGCTCACCTCGAGTCGAAACGTCCCCGCGCCCACCACCGGCGCCTCGTCGCGCCGGTAGAACGCGTTGAAAGGGAACGGTCGCGTCATCATCGATTCTGGATAGGTAGGAGCCAGGCGCGTCGGGTTGAACAGCCACGCCTGCACGCGGTCGTTGAACCGCGAGACTTTCATAAGCAGCTTTTCAGCCGAGTCCTCGTCGACCACTGCACACCCGGTCAGCAGCGACAGGCCGCCGAGTGTCACCAGGCGCCGCGAAACCAGGCGCCGCGCCGGCGCGTCGAGCTCGCGCAGTGCGTCCTTGACCAGCTCCTTGCGATCGACCGCGACCAGTTTGCGTGCCTCCTGCATCGCTTGCCTTTCAGCGCCCGCGGAGCATGGCGACGAATGTGCGTGGCACGAGCGCCACCATCACGATGTGTACGAGGAAAAAGGCGGCCAGGCCGGCCATGGCGAGGAAATGTACGATGCGGGCATTGTCGAACCCGCCCATCAGCGTGCGCAGCAACGGGAACTGCACCGACTTCCACACCACGAGCCCCGAGACCACGATCAGCACGGACGCGACCATGACGAAGAGATATGCGAGCTTCTGCACCGCGTTGTAATGCCTTGGATCGGCATGCGAGAGCTTCCCGGCGAGCGCCGCGCGCAGATCGCGCCATAGCTCGCCCGCCCGGAGCGGGAAAAACTGCCGCGTGAGGCGCCCCGACAGCAGATTAACAAACAGGTAAATCAGGCCGTTTACAAACAGCAACCACATGGCCGCAAAGTGCCACAGCAGCGCTCCGCCGAGCCACCCGCCGAGCGTGATGCCATCCGGGAAGCGGAACGGAAAGATCGGTGACGCGTTGTAGATGCGCCAACCGCTCAGCACCAGCACGACGACGGCGATCGCATTCAGCCAGTGCGTGAGGCGCAACCACAGCGGGTGAATGGTGTCGCGGCTGGCGGGCATGGTACGAAGTCTACTCGCCAGGCCGGGCTACGGGGAGCCGCCCTGGCCGCGGGTCTTGCGCCTCAGCTCGCGCAGGTGCACGAACCCGACGAGCTTGCGCAGCCGCTCGTCCCACAGGCGGAACTTCATCGACCTGAAGCCCGCCGTCAAAGTGATGGGTTTCACCTGCTGGAAGACGGCGTTGCCGTCGTGGCAGCGCTTGAGGTTGTAGTTGGGAATTCGCGAGCTGAGATGGTGGATGTGGTGATAACCGATATTGCCCGACAGCCACCGTAACACCGCGGGTAGTTTGTAGTACGAACTGCCCTGCAGCGCTGCCGCCGTGTAGTCCCAGTCCTCGGTCCGCTCCCAGTAGGCGTCCTCGAACTGATGCTGGATATAGAAGAGCCAGACGCCCGCCGCGCCGGCGACCACCATCACGACAGCCTGAAGCACCAGGTACTGGAGCACGCCGAAAATCCAGCTCATGCCCACCACCATGCCGAGCAGCGCCAGATTCATCCACCACACCGATTCGCTCTCCCGGCGGCTGGCCGCTGCGGAAGGGAAGCGCTGCAGGATCATGAACACGAACACCGGCGCGAGGACGAACAGCACGAGGGGGTTGCGGGCGAGCCGGTAGGCGAAACGGCGCCAGCGCGAGGCCTCGAGATACTCCTGCACGGTCATGGTCCACACGTCGCCGGTTCCGCGGCGATCGAGGTTGCCTGTGGTGCCGTGATGCAGCGCGTGCTCCCACCGCCAGTGATAATAAGGAGTGAACGTCAGCACCCCGGCGAAGAAGCCGATGACGGCGTTCGCCGTGTGGGATTTCAGGAACGACCCGTGCCCGCAGTCGTGAAAAATGATGAACACGCGGAGCAGCAGCGCGCCGGCGAGCGCCGCCAGCGGCAGCGCGAGCCACCACGAAACGCTGAGCGCCTGGTACATGAGGTACCAGAGCAGGCAGTAGAGGCCGAGCGTGTTCGCAATCTGCCAGGTCGCGCGCGCGGGCGACGGCTGCTCGTACTGTCGGATCAGCGCTCGCAACTCCAGGCCGCTCGGCCACGCCGGGCTCGAAGGCAGTGTTGCGTCTTGTGCAGTCACCATCGGGGGTTCCCTGCTCGGTTCCCGGTCCGGACTATGCCCCAGCGGGCTACCATCGGGGCCGCGCAGGATTGTGCTACATTCCGGGCATCGCGCAATAAGTAAATAAACGATGGCACGCCGGGCGTGCAGCGGATTTTCAATCAATGCTTTATGCACGAGGGAGAAGCTGACGTGAGACGAAAAGTGCGCTGGATGGTTGTCTCGATGCTGGCGGTCTCGGCTACGGCGGCTGCCGCGCCCCCCGAGGTCCAGACTGCGAACGGTGGGCCGCTGATGCGGGGCATCCACTGGGCGCGCGACGTGCTGCCGCCTCAGGCTGCCGGTGCGGTCCTGACCGCCGATGCGCCCCAGGCTTCCGGTGCGGGCCGCGCCTCCCGACGGCCATCACGGTCGCCCAACATGACCTACCACGGCGGCAGGATCATGACCACCGCGGTCGTCAAGGCGATCTTCTGGGGGCCGAGCTGGGCGACATCCGCGGGCGACAAAATCACCGGCCTCGACTCATGGTACTCGGGCCACAGTAATTCTAACTACGCGAAGACGGTCGTCGAGTACTCGGGTTCCAACGGCGCAGCCGGTGCAACCTCGAGTTACCAGGGGCACATCGTCGACACGTCGACGGCCGCGGGCGGCGGCAACACCTCGACGATCCTCAACGAAGTCTGCAAGCAGGTGACGGCCGGAAATATCGTGCCCGACTCGGCCGCCAACGGTTATTACCCCGTCTACAGCGACGTGGCGCGCGGCAACGCGCAATACTGCGCGTGGCACTCCGCGGGCAGCTGCTCGGGCGTGCCGGTGCAATTCGCTTTCTTCTTCAAGCTCGATGGCGATGCGGGCTGTGACCCCGGCGACACTCGGACCGTGCACTCACAGGGTCTCGAGGCGCTCGCGAACGTCACCGCCCACGAACTCGAGGAAGCGATGTCCGATCCGGCGTCCCCGGGAGCCTGGTACGACGCGCAGGGTTACGAGAATGCCGACAAGTGCGCCTGGACGTTCAACGTCCCGTACGTGAGCTTCACGAACGGCAGCACCTGGAAGCTGCAGGGCGAATGGTCGAACGCTGCCTACAACAGTGGCACCGGTTATCCCAACGGCTCGGGGCAACGCGGCTGCATCGACGGCCATTGAGCGCCGCGTGCTGAGACCTCTGGTGCAGTCCCTGCGCTGGCGCAGCGCCGTTCTGGTCATCGTCACAGCCGCCGTCACCGCCGCGGCGCCGGCGGTTGCGGTTCCGCCGGGAGGCCCGCTGGCCGGGGGCACGATGACTCGCGGCGTCGCGCAGTACCAGGAGCTCGAACAGCGGCTCGCCGACGCTCTCGCGGACGGGAATCGCGGCGCGGCTGAAGCTCTGCTCGCCGAGGAATTCGCTTTCCTTGCGCCCGGGCCCGGCGACCCGCTCGATCGCAGGCAGTACCTGGATTCCGAACTCGCGCATCGAGCTGCGGCACCCCGGGTTTACGCGCTGAATGTGCTCGGGCGCGGTGAATTTGACGTGGTGAGCGGCCTCATCCGGGTCGACCGGCGCATGGCCGGCCAACAGAGAGTGACCGTTCTTTACGTCGTGGACTTGTGGCGGCGCGCCGATCACCGTCTCGTCACCCGCCATGCGAGCGTGCCCCGGCACGCTCCGCCGGCACCCACCGCACCCACGGGCCGCGAATAACGGGCCCGCTTCCGGTCCTTCAACCCGCCCGCAGGCCGCGCAGCCGCTGCACCTCTTCGATCAGGTCGACCACCAGCGCCGCGAGTTCCTCGTTGGCATCGAACTGTTGCTCGATCGCCGCGAGACGTCGCGCTCGCATGAACTCGCTGCTGGCAAAACACACCGTGCCCGTCGGCGTGGACACGCAGCCGAGCAGCCCCGTCGCCACCCGTTGTTCGATCCATTGCGGCGGCACGCCACAGGCACGCGCCAGCTCCTCGAGACTCATGGCCGCCTCTTCCAGCAGCACGCCAGTCAGGACTTCCTCTCGGCTCATGACATCTCTCCCATCGACCGGCGCGGATCGAATGCGAGTTCACGCTGCATGGTTCTGAACAGCTCGCGGGCCTTGTCGGTATCGGCCCGCGGCAGCACGAGCTGCAGCTCCAGGAAAAGATCCCCCGGCGGATCGGCTGGAATTCCGCGAGCTTTCAACCGGAGCTTGCGGCCGTTCGGCGAGTTGGGCGGTACCGTCACCTGCACTCTTCCGGAGGGCGTCGGCACTTCGATGCTGGCGCCGAGCGCCGCTTCCCACGGAGCCACGGGCACAGTTTCGAAGACATCGCGATCCTCGACGCGGTAACGCGCATCGGGCCGGAACTGTACTTCCAGAAACAGGTCGCCCGCGGCGCCGCCCGAGAATCCGGGGCTTCCCTGACCCGCCAGGCGAATGTGTTGCCCTGGCTTCACGCCCTTCGGAATCTTCACATTCAGCGTGCGCTCCTCGAGCGCAACGCGGCCCTGCGTATCCATGCGCGGCGCGCGCAGCGCGAGCGCCCGCACGGCGCCTCGATAGGTGTCGGCGAGATCGATGACGATCTTGGCGTGATGATCCTCGCCGCGGCGCCGGCCCGCGCCCCCCGCACGCCCGGCACGGCCGAAAAGACTCGAAAAGAACTCGCTGAAGTCTTCGGTCTGCGCCCCATGCAGGCCGTCTCCCGAGAATTCGAATCCCGCGTCCCAGTCGGGCGCCGGGCGGAATTCCTGGCCGGGTTGATAGCGGCTCCCGAGCGAATCATAGGCTGCGCGCTTTTCCGGATCGGACAGCACGGCGTGCGCCTCGTTCACCTCCTGCATGCGCTTTTGCGCATCGGGCTCCTTGCTGACATCGGGGTGGTACTTGCGCGCGAGCCTGCGGTACGCCTTCTTGATCTCCTCGGCCGTCGCGCCCTTGCCGACGCCGAGAGACTGGTAGTAGTCCTTGAATTCCATGTCGCTCCGCCGGGACCGGCGTCGCAGCCGCCGTGCTGCCGAGACTGTAACGATGCGCTCGATGCCATGGCAATACGGAAGACCTGCAGCGCTCGCGAAAGGCGCCGCGGCGGCTCAGAATGTTCGCGCGGATCGCTCTCGATCCTGCAACCCAAGGGACGGCCGCTGTGCGCGCGATGCAACTCATCGGGAACGCGAAGTCACTCAGCGCGGTGGACATGCGCACGCCCGAACCTGCACCGGACCAGGTGCTCCTGCGCGTGCAGGCCTGCGGCGTCTGTCGCACGGATCTGCACGTCGTGGACGGCGAACTGCCCGCGCGACGGCGGCCGATCACCCCGGGTCATGAGATCGTCGGCACCGTCGTGGCGCGCGGCGGCAAGGCCGATCGGTACCAGATCGGTGATCGTATCGGCGTGCCGTGGCTCGGCTATACCTGCGGGACCTGCGGGTTTTGCCGCGGCGGGCGCGAGAATCTCTGCGATGCAGCGCGCTTTACCGGCTACGACCTCGACGGCGGTTTTGCCGAGTACGCCCTCGCCGACCAGCGCTACTGCTTCGCCCTGCCGTCCGCTTACCCGGACGCGCTCGCCGCGCCGCTCCTCTGTGCCGGGCTGATCGGTTATCGATCGCTGCGGCTCGCCGGCGATGCGCGCCGGCTGGGTCTCTATGGTTTCGGCGCGGCAGCACACATCGTCGCGCAGGTGGCGCGCTTCGAGGGCCGCGAGGTTTACGCCTTTACCCGACCGGGCGATGCGGCGGCGCAAGCCTTCGCGCGCACTTTCGGTGTCGTCTGGTCGGGCGACTCGAACGCGCCGGCGCCGGAGCCGCTCGATGCCGCGATCCTGTTCGCGCCGGTCGGCGCGCTCGTGCCGACGGCACTGCGCGCAGTCGTCAAAGGGGGCACGGTCGTCTGCGCCGGAATCCACATGAGCGACATCCCTGCGTTTGCCTACCGCGATCTGTGGGGCGAGCGCGTGATCCGATCGGTGTCCAATCTGACGCGGCGTGACGGCGAGGAA
>JBAVOB010000112.1:0-4892 GCA_049691655.1 Steroidobacteraceae bacterium
GTTGCGCGCGGCCGGCGTGGCGAACGCCACAGTCGGGTCAAAGCAGTCGGCCGTTCGCACGCTGTTCCGCGTGCGCGTTGGCCCGATCGCGAGCGTTGTGGAGTTCGACCAGGTGCTTGCGAAACTCGCCGCGCTCGGCATCCCCGATGCGCGGCTGGCGCTCGATTGAGCGCCGGCGCCGCGGCCGCTGCGCGCCGGCGCCGCGAACTCGCTAGACTGGCGATTGACGCAAGGAATCACCCCGGGGGTCGCGACGGATGAGGCGTCTTCTTCGATCTTTCGGGCTCGTGGTGCTCGGCGCCGGCCTGGCGCCGCTCGCCGCCGCAGTGCCCGTCCCGAAGCCACCGAGCATCGAGGCCAAGGCTTTCATCCTCATCGACTACGCGAGCGGCCGTGTGCTCGCCGAGAACACCGCCGACGCGCGCATGGAACCGGCGAGCCTCACCAAGGTGATGACGGCATACGTCGTGTTCAGGGCGCTGCGCGAGAAGAGGCTGAAGCTGGACGATGCCGTGACGATCAGCGAGCACGCGTGGCGTTCCGAGGGTTCGCGAACTTTCGTCGAAGTGGGCAAGCAGGTGCCGGTCGAGATGCTTATCCAGGGCATGATCGTGCAGTCCGGGAACGATGCGAGCATTGCGCTCGCCGAGAAGGTGGGCGGCACGGAATCCGCGTTCGTCGAGATGATGAATACCTATGCGAAGGGCCTCGGGATGAACGCGACGCATTTCGCAGACAGCAGCGGCCTGCCCGGACCCGGGCACTACACGACGGCGCGCGACATGGCGACGCTCGCGCGTGCGCTGATCCGCGACTTTCCCGACTACTATCACTACTACTCGCTGCACGATTTCCTGTGGAACAACATCAGGCAGGAAAATCGCAACGGCCTGTTGCTGAGCGATCCGAGTGTCGACGGCATCAAGACCGGACACACCGAAACCGCCGGGTACTGCCTGATGACATCCGCGAACCGCAACGGCATGCGCCTCATCTCCGTGGTGCTCGGGTCGCCGAGCATCAAGGCGCGCGAGGGCGGGAGCGCCGCACTCCTGAACTACGGCTACACGTTCTATGAGTCGGCGAAAATCAAGTCGGCTCGGGAGCTGGTGTTGAAACCGCGGGTCTACAAGGGGGGCGTCGGCACCGTCGGCATTGGGCCGGCGCAGGACGCGATGGTCACCGTGCCGCGAGGCGATGCGGCGACGCTCCGCACCTCGGCGCGAGTGAACGATCCACTGATCGCGCCGCTCGCCCTGAACCAGGCGGTCGGCGAGCTGACGGTCATCGGACCGGGCGGCGACGTCGTGCTGCGCGTCGCGCTCTATCCACTCACGGCGGTAGCCGTGGGCGGATGGTGGAGCCGATTGGTCGATACCGTGGCACTCTGGTTCCACTGAGCGCAGCGTACGCGGCGATGGGCGAACCGTTTCCGATCTGCCACCTGAACGGCGAACTGATGGCGCTGCCCGAGGCGCGGATCTCCCCGCTCGACCGCTCGTTTCTGTTCGCAGACGGGGTCTACGAGGTGATACCCGTCTACGCCGGGCGCCCGTTCCGCTTCCACGAGCATTTCGACCGGCTGAACCGCAGCTGCCGCGAGATCCGCCTGCGCGACCCGCACTCGCGTGCGGCCTGGGCGCAGATCACGAGCGAGCTGCTGGTGCGCAACCACCTGGCCGCCGGCGTCGCGGGCACAGCTGCGCCGGATGCTTACGTCTACGTGCAGATCTCGCGCGGTGCCGAGGCGGGCCGCACCCATGCGCCGCTCCCCGACATCGCGCCGACCGTGTTCGCATTTTGCTCGCCGTGGCCGCAGCGCGCCCCCGAGATCCGCGAGCGCGGCGTCGCCTGTGTAACGGCCCAGGACAATCGCTGGGGTCGCTGCGACATCAAGTCCGTGGCGCTCCTCGCCAACGTGCTGCTACGCGATGCCGCGGCGCGGGCGGGCGCCTCCGAGGTCATCCTGCTGCGAGACGGCGAGCTGACTGAGGCGAGCGCCGCGACCGTTCACGTCCTGGTCGGCGACGAGGTGCGTACGCCGCCGAACACGCAGCGCATTCTCCCGGGCACCACGCGCAGCGTCGTGGAAGAGCTCGCGACCGCGCTCGGGATTGCTCACCGCGCGACGGCCGTCACCGAGCGCGAGCTGCGCGCGGCGGATGAAATCTGGCTGGCGGCGGCGACGCGCGAGATCGACGCGGTCACGACGCTCGACGATCGCCCGGTGGGATCGGGCCGGCCCGGGCCGCTGTGGCAGCGCGCGTTCGCGGAATTTCAGGCGCTCAAGCGGCGCCTCGCCGGCCATCCGTGGTGACCGAAGCCGAGCTGCTGCGGTTTCCGGCCGATTACCCGATCAAGGTTCTGGGCCGTCCGTCGGAGGCGTTTCGCGCCCGCATCCACGGCATCTTCCTGAAGCACGCGCCGGATGTGGACCCGGGCCGCGTCACGGAGCGGCTGTCCGCGAGCGGCAACTTCGTCGCGATCACATACGCGATCGTCGCGACCAGCAGGGAGCAGGTCGTCGCGCTGGCCGAAGAACTCGCAGCCTGCGAAGGCGTGCTGCTGGTGATCTGAGAGACCGGCGCGCGCTCAGGCGCGCGCGGTCTCGATCAGGCCCAGCTTCGCAAGTACGAACGGCTCGAGCGCGAGCGCCACCGCGCGCGTGTCGGCCGGCCCACCGAGTTCGCGCAGTTGCGTCATCTCGAGCCCCGGGTAGCCGCAAGGATTGATGCGCTGGAAGGGCGCGAGGTCCATGTCGACGTTCAACGCCAGTCCGTGGTAGCTCGCGCCCCGCCGCACGCGGATGCCAATGCTTGCGAGCTTGCGCCCCGCGACGTATACACCCGGCGCGTCGCGGCGCGTCGCCGCCACGACGCCGAGCGTCGCTGCGTAATCGACGACCGCCTGTTCGAGCGCGGTTACCAGATCGCGTACGCCGAGCCGGGCGCGGCGCAGGTCGATCAGCGGATACACGACGAGCTGCCCGGGCCCGTGATAAGTGACTTCGCCCCCGCGATCGATACGCACCACCGGGATCCCGCCGGCACTGAGCACATGCGCGGGATCGGCGTTCATGCCGAGCGTGAACACTGGCGGATGTTCGAGAAACCAGATCTGGTCGCCGGTCGCGGCGTCACGCCGCTCGGTGAAATCCTGCATCGCGTGCCAGGTCGGCTCATAGTCGACGCGGCCGAGCCAACGGACGAGTGGCGCCGCGAGTGGCTGCGCGACGGCGTTCATGGCGCGCCGGCGTCCCGGCTGTTGTCGAGGCCCGCGTTGTTGCGCGCCAGCGCCCGCTCCGCTCGGTAGCTCGAGCGCACCAGCGGCCCTGCCACGCACTCGAGAAATCCCCGCGCCAGCGCAGCCGCGCGCCAGCCGTCGAATTCCCCCGGCGCGACGAATCGCGCGACCGGAAGATGATTCGCCGTGGGCCGCAGGTACTGCCCGAGCGTGAGGATGTCCACGCCGGCGCCACGCAGGTCAGTCATCGTCTGCAGGATCTCCGCCTGCGTTTCGCCGAGGCCGAGCATCAGGCTCGTCTTGGTCAATACCGACGCGCGCCACTGCTTTGCGTGCGCGAGCACGGCGAGCGTCTGCTCGTAGCTGGCGCGCGGATCGCGCACCGGATGCGTCAGTCGGCGCACCGTCTCGATGTTCTGCGCGAAGACTTCGACGCCGGAATCGACGACGGTCGCGACGTCCCGCAGCACGCCCTGGAAATCGGGCGTCAGCGCCTCGACGTCGGTCGACGCACAGCGCTGCTTGATGGCGCGCACGCAGGCCGCGTAATGTCCGGCACCGCCGTCGGGCAGATCGTCCCGGTCAACCGAGGTCAGCACGACGTACCCGAGCCCCATCAACTCGACACTGTGCGCGACATTGGCCGGCTCCGCCGGATCGAGCCAGCCGCGCGGATTGCCGGTGTCCACCGCGCAGAAGCGGCAGGCGCGCGTGCACACCGCGCCCATGACCATGATGGTGGCCGTGCCGACATTCCAGCACTCGCCGATGTTCGGGCACTTGGCTTCTTCACAGACCGTGGCGAGCCCGTGTGCGCGCACGATGCGCCGCACTGCGTCGTGACGCGGCCCGGCCGCGAGCGGTGCCTTGAGCCAGCGCGGCTTGCCGGCGAGTCCCGCCCGGTCAGGCATGGCGGGCGACTTGATGCCGTCCTTGATCGCCGTGTACCCCTGCGGCGTCACGTACTTCTCGCCGCTGCGCGGCCGCGCGCCTTCGGAGACGACGGGAATTTTCTTCAGATCGGACATTCGGCCATTCTACGGCGGACGGCCGCGCACGGCACCTCAGGGCGTCGGCGCGCCGCGCAACTGCCGATCGAGCGCCGCCAGCCGCTCTGGCGTACCGACGTCGAACCAACGCCCGCCGTACACCTCGCCGCGCAGACGCCGCGCGGCGATCGCCCGCCGCAGCAGCGGCAGCAGGGGAAAACGCGCCGCGGTGCAGCCGGCGAAGAACTCTGGTCGATACACGCCGATCCCCGAGTAGGTATATCGATCCGTCGCGCGCTCGACGACGTCTGCACCCTCGAGCCCAAAATCCCCGCGCGCATGCTGCGGCGGATTCGGCACCAGCACCAGCCGTGCCAGCGCCACGGAATCGAGCGGTGCGGCGCTGCGCGTGAACACGGCCGGATCGAAATCGGTCCAGATGTCGCCGTTCACCACGAGAAACGGACCGGGCCCGAGAAGATGCAACGCGCGGAAAATGCCGCCGCCCGTCTCGAACGCGACGGGCCCCTCGTCGCTCCACGCGATGCTGAGGCCGAAGCGCGATCCGTCGCCGAGCGCGTCCCGCAACTGCTCGCCGAGCCACGACAGGTTGATCACCACGTCGCGCACGCCGGCGCGCGCCAGCGCCTCCAGGTGCCA
>JBAVOB010000113.1:0-7388 GCA_049691655.1 Steroidobacteraceae bacterium
GGCTCGAGATCCGGCCCTCGCCGCTGCGCCTGACGCTGCTCCATCCCGCCGACTACGACTATTTCCGCCTGCTGCGCTCCAAGCTCCACTGGGGCCAGCGGAGCTTCGGTCCGGCACGCTGACTCGGGAAGGTCCGCGGATGCTCACGCACCTGCAGATTCGCGACCTCGTCATTATCGACGGCGTCGAGCTCGACCTGCGCCGCGGTCTCACCGTGCTCACCGGCGAGACGGGCGCGGGCAAGTCGATCGTGGTCGATGCGCTGCAGCTGATCGCGGGGGGCCGCGCGGGCGCCGAAGTAGTGCGCACGGGGGCGGAACGCGCCGAGGTCTCAGCGACCTTCGACCTCACGGCCGCAACTGCGGAGCTCAGGCGGCTGCTCGAGGAGCAGTCGATCGCGGTCGACGGTGAACTGAGCGTGCGCCGCGTGATCGGCGCCGACGGGCGATCGCGCGCCTATCTCAACGGGCAAATGGTTCCCGTGCAGTTGCTGCGCGAAGCCGGGAACGACCTCATCGACATCCACGGCCAGCACGAATTTCAATCGCTGGTACGGCCGGCCGCGCAACGCGGCCTGCTGGATGCCTACGGCAAGCTCGAGGCGCTCGCGACCGAAGTCGGGGCGGCGCACCGCGCCTGGCTCGAGTTGCTCAACCGCGCGATCGCGCTCGAAGGCAGGGCGCAGAACCGCGACGCGCGTATTGAGTTCGTGCGCTATCAGGTGCGCGAGCTCGAAACCCTCGAGCTGAAGGCGGGCGAACTGGCAGCGCTCGCGGACGAGCGGTCGCGGCTCGCGAACCGCGGCCGGCTCGGCGAGGCCGCACAGACGGCCCTCGCGCTGCTCTACGACGCCGAACAGGGCAGCGCGCATGACGCGGCCGGCAAGGCGCTCGCGGCGCTGCGCGCGGGCGCTCCCGCCGATCCGCGGCTCGCGAAGATCGCCCCGCTCGTCGAGGATGCGATCATCCAGCTGCGGGAAGCGGCGCGCGAGCTGCAACAGTATCTCGATGCGCTCGACGTCGACACGGGGCGCCAGGATGTCGTCGAGCGGCGGCTCGCGGCCATCGAGGAACTCGCGCGCAAGCATCGCATCGCTCCCGCGGAGCTCGCCGCGCGCGCCAGCCAGCTCGCCGCCGAGCTCGGCGAACTCGAGCGTGCGGAGTTCGACCTGGCGACACTGCGCAAGGAACAGGCGGTGGCGCTCGATCATTATCGCCGCTTAGCGCAGCAGCTTTCGGCCGGACGCCTGACGGCCGCGCGCGCTCTCTCGAAGGACATCACCACGCGCATGCAGCTCCTCGGCATGACGGGCGGCCGATTCCAGATTGACGTCGTCCCGCTCGAGGCCGCAGAACCCGCCGCCCACGGCATCGACCAGATCGACTTTCGCGTCACGGCGAACCCGGGCCAGCCGCTGCGGCCAGTCGCGAAAGTTGCAAGCGGCGGCGAGCTCGCGCGCCTGTCGCTCGCCGTTCAGGTCGCATCCGCCGGCAGCGATCCGCGATGCATGGTCTTCGACGAAGTCGATGCGGGCGTGGGTGGCGCCATCGCCGAAATCGTCGGTCGCGAGTTACGGGCGCTCGGGTTCTCGGGGCAGGTATTGTGCGTGACCCACCTGCCGCAGGTCGCCTCGCAGGGACACCATCACCTGCGCGTGACGAAGCTCACCGACGGGCGCACGACGCGCACCACCCTGGCGGAACTCACCGGCGACGAGCGCGTCGAGGAACTCGCGCGCATGCTCGGCGGCGTCGACGTAACGGACAAGGGGCGCGATCACGCGCGCGAGATGCTGCGCCTGGCCATGGCAACGGGGGAAAAAGCCGCGGCGCGCACACCCGGCAAGCGCCCCGCCGCAGTCAAGCGCTCGCCACGCTGAATGCCCTGGAGCGGTGCCCGGTAGCCGCCGAGCGAGTCACGATCGCCTGCGCGATGCACAATTCTTGCGCTGGCAATGCCCGTAGAGAATCAACGAGTGATCGCGGATCTGGAAACCGCGCAGCGCGGCGATTTCATCCTGGCGCGCTTCGATCGACGCGTCGGTGAACTCCTCGACCGCGCCGCAGTCTATGCAAACGATGTGGTCGTGGTGCTCGCCCTGGTTCAGTTCGAAGACGGCCATGCCGTTCTCGAAGTGGTGGCGCGTGACGAGCCCCGCCCCTTCGAATTGCGTCAGCACGCGATACACGGTGGCGAGGCCAATGTCCTCGTTCGAGCCGATCAGTGATTTGTAGATATCCTCGGCCGACAGGTGCCGTGCGGCGTTGCTCTCGAGGATCTCGAGAATCTTCAGCCGCGGCAGCGTGACCTTGAGACCTGCCTTGCGGAGATCCTTGCCTTCCACCTTGCGCCTCCCCGCGGCAGGCCCGGATCGCCGGGCGCCATGCGGTATTATGTGGGGCATTATGATCCAACTGACCCGCGCCGGTCTAAGCGTCCGGACAAGCTGGCTCGTGCTCGGCTGCGCGCTGCTCGGAGCGAGCGGCTGCGTGTACCGCATGAACATCCAGCAGGGCAATTTCCTCGACGGCAAGGTGGTCGCGCAGCTGCAGGCGGGCATGACGCGCGCGCAGGTCCGGTACCTGCTCGGCACACCGATGGTTCCCGAGGCGTTCGATAACGAACGCTGGGACTACCTCTATTACCTGAAGATCGGACGCCTGCATCGCCCGCAGCAACGGCGAGTCACGGTCTATTTTGCCGGCGACAAGGTTGCGCGCATCGAGAACGCAGGCGCGCCGGCGGCGAACGAGCCGGCCGACGCGGCCACGCAGCGCAAGAAGGCGAGTTTGTGGCATCGCCTCATTCGCGGCGCGGACGACGGGCCCGCGCCCGTCGCGCTGCCTTCGGATCGATAGCGAGCGGACGGTAGAGCTCGATCCGGTCGCCGTCCCGCGGTACCGCCGTGCGTGCGCAGACTTCGCCGAAGATGCCTACGGCCGCCGAGTCCCACGCAACGTTCGCATCCGCGGCCACGGCACGCGCCGCCTCGATCACTGTTCCCACGGTCGCATCGGCATCGACTTCCACCTCGAGTACAAGCTGCCGGCGGGCCGTCGCCCAGGCCACCCGGCACCGTTTCGTCGCTGCGCTCACGAGTAAATCATGCCGCCGGCCCGGCGGCGGGCATCGCGCGCGCGCGGCCGACGAACGCGTCGACCAGCATGGTAGCCGTCTCTTCGAACACGGGCTCGAAAACGGCCGCGGCGAAACGGCTGTCAAAGGCAAAACGCAGGTCGAACTCGACGCGCGTGCCGAGTTCGCCGATCGGCACGAGCGTCCAGGTCCCTTCAAGCAGGTTGAATGGGCCGCGCTCGAGCTGCATGCGCACCCGGCTCTCGGGCTCGAGCACGTTGCGGGTCGTGAACTCGATCGCGAGTGGACCGCGTTTCACGCCGAGCGTCACGATGACCTCCTGCGCCGTGCGCGCCTCGACGCGCGCAAAGGTGCACCACGGGACGAACAGCGGATAGCTCTCGACGTCATTGATCAGCGCATACATCCGGCCCGGCGGCTGGGCGACGAGCGCGGCGCGTTGGACGGCACGCATGCGGCGATTGTCAGCGATGCACGCGCGCGCCACAACCGCAAACGGAGCGGCGAGTAGAATGATCCCATGGCAAAACCCGACGCATCCGCGCGGCCGATCGCGGAGAACCGCAAGGCGCGCTTCGACTACTTCATCGAGGAGCGTTTCGAGGCGGGTATTGCCCTGCAGGGCTGGGAAGTCAAGTCGTTGCGCGCCGGCCGCGCGCAGATCGCCGAGAGCTACGTGTTCGTGCGGGAGGGAGAGGCATTCCTTCTCGGCGGGCATATCACGCCACTCAACACGGTCTCGACGCATATCACGGCGGATCCGACGCGCACGCGCAAGCTCCTGCTGAACCGTCGCGAGCTCGATCACCTGGTCGGCGCCGTCGAGCGCAAGGGCTACACGATCGTGCCGCTCGAGCTTTACTGGAAGGATGGCAAGGCCAAACTTCAGATCGGTCTCGCCAAGGGCAAGAAGCAGCACGACAAGCGGGCTGCCGCGAAAGATCGTGACTGGGAGCGCAGCAAGGCGCGCGCGTTGCGCCGCGGTTAAGTGCACTCGCGCCATGCGGGTCGCGTCGCAGTCCTGGGTTGAACTTTCGCGCGGCCGACCGATCTACGCTATGCTGAGCCTGATCGAGGGGGGCGACCGGTTTCGACGTGGGTTGCAAACCTTCGAGGGCGTACCGAGGCGCATGGCCCTCGTTAATCACTGTGCAAACTTTAGTTGCCAACGACGACAACTACGCTCTAGCCGCCTAATACAGCGGTTGACCTCTGACCAGCCCGTGCCTGTGCGGCTGCATCAGGGGACGCGTTCACAGGATCGCGCTGCCGCGTGCGACGGGTTGCAGCGTTAAGAGTCACCGTCCGCTGGCTGCGCGTCTTCCCTGCCCCTCGGGTAGCGCGTGGTGAGAACCAATGAGCGGGCTACGTACGTAGAACTCGGAGTCTAGCGCTTGCGGACGTGGGTTCGATTCCCACCGCCTCCACCATTTGATGGTCCAGCACCGTCCAGCACGGTACAAAAACCCGCGGAAACGTGGGTTTTCTGTTGGAATTCCGCAGCGCCAAGCCCGCCCGCGCCACGGCGAAGATTTACGAGACCGCCGCCCGATTCGCCAACGCGCTGCCGCCGCCCTCTAGGTGTCCGGACCCGCCAGTTGCAGGCTGCGGGTTAGGGCGACCACCACGCCCGTCAGCCTTCGCGCGGATCAGGGCGATGTCCGCGTGCTGCAGCAGCGTCTCTGCGTCGGCACCATCAGCAGGATACACGCCGATGCCTATGGTCACCGTCACATGCAGATCTAGATCACCGATTCTGTGCGGCGCGTGCATCGCCGCGACTATCGTGTCTGCAGCGAGAGCCGCATCCTGCGGGCGAGTGACCTCCGCAAGCAGTACGACGAACTCATCACCGCCCTGACGGCTGACCGTGTCCGAGCCGCGCACACTCGCGACGAGGCGCCGGGCGATCGACTGCAGCAGCTGATCGCCGACCGCATGACCCAGGCAATCGTTGACGTGTTTGAATCGATCCACGTCCACGAACAGCACCGCCAGGGACCTGCCGTGGCGGCGCGCGGCGCTGATCGCCTGGGTGAGCCGGTCCTGCAGCAACATGCGATTGGGCAGGTCAGTGAGAAAGTCATGCTGGGCCAGGTGAGACATTCTGAGCGACATCGCTCGCGCCACACTCACGTCGTGAAATACGATCACTGCGCCGCTCACCTTTCCGTTCCGGTCATATATCGGTGCGGACGTGTCTTCGACGGCGGATTCGTTCCCATCGCGACGGACCAGCATCGTATTTCTGCTCAGACCGACTGGCTTGTCGTGCAGGATCGCCATCGCCATGGGGTTCGCAACCGGCTGGTGGCTGTCGCCGTCGATGAGTTGCAGCACTTCCTGGAATGGCCGTCCACACGCCTCGCGCTGCGACCATCCGGTCATGTATTCCGCGACCGGGTTCACGTAGGTCACGTTGCCGGCGATATCCGTACTGACGACCCCGTCGCCGATCGAATTGAGCGTAGTCAGCGCGCGCTCCATCGCCACGGACGCCGCATCGGAAACCCCCGGGTGCCGGATCGGGCCCGTCGCGGTTGCCGTTTTCTGGAGACGTTTCTTCCTGGCCATAAGATTGCTGGTTACACAGGGCATCAGTTCAGTGTTGCATTCGTCATCTCAACCGCCGGGTAGGCCTGCCCGATGTGGGCCGCGATGCGTGTCGTACCGTGATCGAATACAAAATAACACCGACGCCTCGCATCGACTGACGCGTGCACGGCGCACAAAGAGACTGCAATATATAAAATCGCTCCAGCCTAGCCCCGCCGTCTGTACGCCAGCGCACTGAAAGCCTTCGGGGTACGCCCGTGACGTCGGATTCGCTGGCTGCGTCTCAGCGCACCGATCAAGACCGAGCGTTGCGTCTCAGTCTTGCGGTCTCGACTAGCGTCACAAGATGGGTTTTCGGACAGTCGCGTTATCACGGTCCTCGACCGGCGCCCCTGGAAGAGTCGCTCGCAGCTGCTACGCAATCGCCAGAGAAACGTACGCCAGCGCTCTGACTTACGGCGCGGCCCGTCACCTGCGCCCGTGGCGCCTCGATCTGGCACTGTCATTCTGCGGACTGCGCCTGGACGTTCGCAGCGTCGGCCTCGCGCGTATGCGCATGGAGCCGAGCCTTTTCAGCTAGCGCAGTGAGCACGGCTCGCTGCTCTACCGCAAACCAAGTTGCAGCTGCATCACCCCGGTCTGTGCGCCAGCGTACTTAGCGTGTCGAACCGCGCCGCACCAGATTGACGATCGCCAACAGGATGACGGCTCCCAACAGAGAGACGAGCAGGCCAGGGAAGCTGAAGTTACTCTGATTGATGGTCGATACGCCCACAAATGGGCTCAACAGCCAGCCGCCCAGAGCCGCGCCGACGATTCCGACGATCACATTGAGGAACATGCCCTGTTGTGCGTCGGTTCGCATGATCACGCTTGCCGCCCAGCCGACGACTCCACCGATTACGAGCCAAATGATGATATTCATGGCGATGTCCTTGCGGTTGCTAGTGCAGGACACGGTATGCGGCCTGCGCGCCATGGTCGGTACGCTGGCGCACAGACGCCACGGCGCGCGAGGATTGAGGATATGCGTCTGGCTTCTCACTAGGATGCACTCATCATGGATACCACCAGATTAGCAGCGATCGTGCTGATCGTTGCCGGCGTGCTGGGGCTCGCGTATGGCGGCTTCACCTACACCCGTCAAACGCACGAAGCGGATATGGGCCCGCTCCACATGTCCGTTTCCGAGAAAGAGCGATTCAATGTCCCGGTGTGGGCCGGCCTCGGCATCATCGTGGTCGGCGGCGTGCTGTTGTTCACGCGCGTCAAGCATTAGCGCCACTGGATCCGGGCCGGCCGCATGTATGGTAGCGCACGGCCAACCAGGCCGCCACGAGGCAGGATGACTCCATGAACAAACAACTCATCGTCGGAAGCGTGTTAGGTGCCGTCGCAGTCACCGCCATTGGCGCGCTGGCGGGCTATCGGATCATGGATAAGGCGAACTATGCCGAGGTGACATCCGTCAAGTCGGCTACGAAGGCAGTCAGCGTTCCTCGGCAGCGATGCCGCGACGAGGTGGTCACCGTCACACGCTCCACCAGGGATCCCAACCAGGTCGTGGGAACCGTGGCCGGTGCAGTGATCGGCGGGGTGCTCGGCAACCAGATCGGCGGCGGCGACGGCAAGAAACTCGCGACCGTCGGTGGCGCCGTTGTCGGTGGCTATGCCGGCAACAAGATCCAGGAAGGCATGCAGGAACGCAACACCTATGAGCAAACTCAGCGCACCTG
>JBAVOB010000114.1:0-1862 GCA_049691655.1 Steroidobacteraceae bacterium
ATTCAGCGCCACGCCCGGCGAGACCACGACGCACGTCGCCCCGTCCAGCAGTCGCGCGTCGAAGTCCCCGAGACGCACTGGCACATCGGCACGCAGCGCACGCAGCGCGGCGAGCTCCGGCGGCGCCGCGCGGCTGTCGGTCACGGCGATGCGCCAGCCTTGCGCGAGCAGGTGCCGCGCGCACGAGAACCCCGTCCGGCCCAGGCCAACGATCAGAGCAAGTGGTGCAGCGCTACGGGACTGGTTCATCGCAGCTTGAGGGTCGCGAGCCCGGCCAGGACCAGCAGGAGCGAGATGATCCAGAAGCGGACGATGACCTTCGGTTCCGCCCAGCCCTTGAGTTCGAAGTGATGATGGATCGGCGCCATGCGGAAGATGCGTTTGCCGGTGAGCTTGAAGGAAGCGACCTGCAGCATCACCGATGCCGTCTCGAGCACGAATATGCCGCCCATCACCAGCGCCACTACTTCCTGGCGAACGATGACCGCGATGAGTCCGAGCGCCGCACCGAGCGCGAGCGCTCCAACGTCGCCCATGAAGACCTGCGCCGGATAGGAGTTGAACCACAGGAACCCGAGGCCGGCACCGCCCAGCGCCGCGCAGAAGATCAGCACCTCGCCGGCGCCGGGCACGGCGGGAATCGCCAGGTACTCGGCAAACTTCGCATTGCCGCTCGCGTACGCGAACACGCCGAGGCCACCGGCCACGAGCACGCACGGCATGATGGCGAGACCGTCGAGGCCGTCGGTGAGATTCACCGCATTGCTCATGCCGACGATCATGAGATAGGCGAGCGTGACGAACGCGACCGCGCCGAGTGGCTCCGCAAAAGCCTTGACGAACGGCAGGAACAGGGCGGTCTCAGCGCGCGTCTCGGAGTGGGTGTACAGCAGAACTGCGGCCGTGAGCCCCGCTGCGGACTGCCACAGGTACTTCCAGCGCGCGGCCAGGCCCCGGGCATTGCGCACTACCAGCTTGAGGTAGTCGTCGTAGAAGCCGATCAGCCCGAACGCCAGCGTAATTCCGAGCACCAGCCAGACGAAGCGATTGCTGAGATCCGACCACAGTAGAGTGCCGCCGAAAATGGCCGCGAGGATGAGCGCACCGCCCATCGTGGGCGTGCCGGCCTTGGCCAGGTGCGTGCTGGGACCGTCATCGCGCACGAATTGTCCGATCTGGTAGCGCGACAGCCGCCGGATCATGCCGGGCCCGATCAGCAGCGCGATCAGGAGCGACGACATGGCGGCGAGGATTGCCCGCAGCGTGAGATACGAGAAGACGTGAAAAGCGGAGACTGTGGGCGTCAACTGCCGGGCGAGCCAGTAAATCATGCGTGCTACCTAGCCTGCCTTGCGCCCGGGCGCGGCGCCCACCAGCGCGTCCACCACGCGCTCCAGGCGATTGACGCGGGAGCCCTTGACGAGCACGCGGGCATCGCCCGGCAACACGGCCTCGAGTGCGCGCGCGAGCGCGTCGGTGTCGGGGTACCATTCCGCGCCCTTGCCGAAGGACTCGACGGCGAGCGCGGCGAGCCGCCCGGTCGCGAACAGCCGGTCGATGCCGCGCTCGCGCGCCAAGCGCCCGACCTCTGCGTGACTCTCGTCGGCGAATTCGCCGAGTTCCGCCATGTCCGCGAGCACCAGCCAGCGCGGTGAGCCGAGCGAGGCCAGCACCTCGATGCCGGCGCGCACCGAGCTCGGGTTCGCGTTGTACGAGTCGTCGATGATCCACGCGCCGCCGCGCGCAACCTTGAACTGCAAGCGCCCCTGCACGGCCGGCATGGCACCCAGGCCGCGGGCGACGTGCTCGAGCGTCGCACCGGCTGCCGTGGCCGCCGCAGCCGCGCACAAGGCGTTCGAGAC
>JBAVOB010000115.1:0-2127 GCA_049691655.1 Steroidobacteraceae bacterium
CCAGCGAACGACGCCGCGCCAAAAGCCCCCGCCGTGGTCAAGGCACCGGCCCCGTTCAAGCCTCCGGCGGGCTATAAGGCACGCATCCAGGATGGGAAGACCGTGTACTGCCGCAAGGACGTGGTGCTTGGATCGCGCTTCCCGGTCACCTATTGCATGACCGAGTCGCAACTCAAGGACGAAGAAGAACGCAACGCCGCGATGCGCAGCGAGCTGTCTCGACGTTCGCCACTGTGTCCGACACCGGGAGCCTGCGGCGGCGAGTAATTACAGGCGCGCGCACCGGCCGCTCGAGATCCCCCGCCTAACCGGAATCCCGCAACAATAGCTGCGCGACCGCTGCGTGCGAGCGACGCTGTGTTTGCAGCCAGTCGAGGCCGCGCCGGATTTCCGGCGCATTGCGCTCACGCGAGTCCGCCAGTACCTCGGCGCGTAACTGCGGCGAGTAGGGATGGTCCGGCGCTTTCGAGTAGCGGCTCAGGACCGGACTGCACTCGAGGCCGGCCAGATGCTCGGGACGCGCGAGCAGATCAAAATGCGCGAGAATTCGGCTCATTCCCAGCGGTATGTCCTGCAGGAATTCATCGAAGTCGACGGCGAGGATGCGGCCGGCGAAGCGCGCCGCGGCGTCGCGCTGCGTCCAGGTTTCCACGAGCCAGCCGAGCGCGGCCAGCTCGCCGAGGGAGAGTGCCGACAGCGGGGCGGATGCCCCGGGGATCCGCGCCTCGAGCCGGCGCAGCCGGCCCGGCCCATGGCCACGCAGATCCGCCGGTGAATTCTCGCCGGCGAGGAGCGTGGCGAGATAGGGCTCGGCGCGCAGATTCAGGTAGATCGCGCGCGGCGCAGCGTGCCGCTCGAAGATCGGCGCCGCCAGGCGCCCGGTGCTGCTGGTCGCCTTCAGGACGACGCAGCGCGTTCCGGGGTAAGGCCGGCCCCACAGCCATAGGCACAGGGACACCAGACGATCGAACTGCTCCGGGCTGAGAAGCGATCCCGGTTCGCCCAGAACATCGCGCGCATCGGCCAGCGTGCGCAGCGGCAACGGTTCCCGGAGCGAGAGCACGGCTCCCGTCTCATCGAGCAGCCGGCTGACGAGCGTCGAGCCCACATGTCCGGTGTGAAAGATGAAGTGCAGCGGCCCGGGTGCCGGCGCCTGTTGCATCGCCTCGAAGAGTCGCTGCAGCGGCACCCATGCGCCCTGCATGCCGGGCGTGAGCATCCGGTCGTCGAGGAAGCTCGCCGATCGGTAAACCGTAGCGTCCACCTGCACGAGCAGCGCCAGCTCACGCGCGAGATCAAGTTTCTGCAAACAGGCGTCCGGCGAGGCGGGGAGTAGCGCCAGGAGTTGGTCTGCGATCGATGCAACAGGCTCGGTCACCTGCAACCTCGCTCATGACTGTAGCCCGGCCCTGGCAACGCCGGGAGGACAGGCCAAAAAATAGCGGCGGTCCTTAAGGACCGCCGCCAGTTTAGCGTCGAGAGTGCGTGACTTAGAACTTGACCGTCACACCGCCGAAGATGTAGCGACCGAGGCCTTCGTACGTCTGCGGATAGGTGTTGCCGTTGCCGGTGGTGCCGACCGTGGCATTCAGCGGCGGATCCTTGTCGAGCAGGTTGTTCACGCCGAACCGCGCCTGCGCCTTGCCCATGATGGGGAAGTTCGCCGCGAGGTCGACGTAGCTGAACGACGGGAAGTGCTGGTCGATGCGATTCGTCGCCGTCGTCTTCATGTCGACCTTGGCGTAGTAGCGCCAGGTGAGCGCGAGATCGAGACCCTTCCATGGAGTCGTCCACGCGACTCGCGCATGGTGCCGCCACTTCGGGTTCGGCGTACCGCAGACCGACGCGAACAAGCCCTTGCAGTCATACGCAGCGATACCCGGGCCAGGATTGGTCACGAGCTCGTCCAGGTAGGTGCCGGTGACGTTGAAGCCCAGCTTGCCGGCCCGGCCGATCTCAATGCCGCTGTAGTTGAAGTTCAGGTCCACGCCCTTGGTCTTGAGCGAGCCAATGTTGATATTGAGGTCATCAACATTGCCTGAACCGAGCCATAGCAGCCCGTTCGGATTGCGGTGGATGCGCGAGCACGCCGCAGCGTCGCCGTTGTTGTAGCAGGCGTTGAGCGTG